>NZ_CAXBOC010000039.1:0-17778 GCF_963976465.1 uncultured Cyclobacterium sp.
CCTACCAATATCACCAAGGGCACCACTAATGATCACACAATGGTTTTTAAATGAACCAGGCATATTATTTTATATTTTATTGAAAAACCATTCCTCAGTACATGTGAATAAATAAATCTGTATTCAGACCTATTTATTCATAAGTTTTTTCACTACTTTCTCAGTTTTATCCAGCGTTTCAGTAATGTCTTTTTCGGTGTGAGCAAAGGAAATGCTACCTTGTTTGATAGGCAAAGGGAAATTATAGACACCTTCATGAATGAGTTCATTTCTATAAGCTTTATCCCACTCAAAATCATGATTCAACACAATGTCATGAAAATCTACCGGAGCGTGGTCCATAAAGTAAACACAATAAGCCGATTTTATGCGTGCCACTTTAAAAGGCTTGTCATAACGATTAAAGATATCAATCAAGCCTTTTTCCAATAATTCCCCCATGTTTTCCAGATGGTCATATACCGCAAATTCCGGAGAAGACAATTTTTTCAAAGTAGCAATAGCAGCAGCATCTGTAAATGGATGAGCATTGAAGGTACCGGCGATCAATACTCTTTTTCCTTTCTCAGGGTGGTTAAAGTAATCCATGTATTTCTTCTTTCCTCCAATCACACCTATTGGGTAACCATTGGCCACGGCCTTACCAAAAGAACTTAGATCAGGGGTAATCCCACAAATGCTTTGATAACCACCTAAAGCATGGCGAAAACCTGTTTTCACTTCATCAAAAACCAACAGAAAACCTTTTTCATCTGCCATTTCACGAAGCCCCTTGAGGTAATTCTCATTTGGTTTTACAATTCCAATGTTTTGTAAAATCGGCTCAAGAATAATACAGGCTACCGGGTATTTATCAACCACATAAGTTATTGATTCCAGATCATTGAAATTGACTACGTGAATCAGGTCTTTATGGCCTTGTGGAATCCCTGCTGACAAAGAATCATAAGGATACTCTCCCGGTGAAACCCTAGCCCCTATATCATCCAGGCTACTCATTACATTTGCCGAAACATCATTGTGCCAGCCATTGTACCCTCCCTGAATAATAATAACATGGTCTTTTTCAGTAACCGCTCTTGAAATCCGTATGGCATGATAAGTAGCTTCTGAACCGGTACAGGTCACTTGAATACTCTCAACAGTAGGCACACATGCGCAAAACAAGGCCGCCAACTCCCCTTCGTGGGTAGTAGGCCCAGCACCCATCAACACCTCATGGTTATCCATGGATTTTTTAACAGCTCCATTGATATCCGGATCATTGTGGCCTAAAAATGCCGAGGCGAAGCCTGCTTGGTAATCGATGTATTCATTTCCTTCTATATCCCAAATTCTACTTCCTTTACCCTTGGTAAAAGCAATATTAGGGTCTGATTTTCGATTTAAAGAAACAACACCTCCGGGGATCCATTTCTCGTTTGTATTAAGTAATGCTTTTGATTTTGGCCAATTATTCATAATACTAAATTGAATTATATTAAGTACACCCACTAAGGATGTCAATTATATGTCAAATGTTGGGATCTTCATGTTCTCCCCTCCCCTTAATGCCGACTGATGGGCAACTATACCGGGAGCTGTATAGGCCAGTGCTTCATGAATGTTCACCAATGGCTGTCTCCCGTTAATTACTGAGTCCACAAATTCATGAGTAATAAAGGTATGTGAACCATCATGTCCACTATTGTGCCTCATTAACTTAGGCAAAGCATCCGTATCCCACCAATCTTGTTGTTGGTAATCCTCTTTCTCTGCTCGCTTAAACAAAAATCCTGCATCATCTCTTCCCAATTCTTCAGAAGCATTGATCTTCACTTCATCTAATCCATGTGGATCTCTTGCATACAAACTCATCTTATCCCCATGCCATTCACCTCTTTCAGTCCCCATCAAAGCTCCTCTCCAACATACAGACATCCTGCTCGCATTGCCTTTATTGGTTTTGAAGAGCGCAGTTTCATTCCAGAATGGATTGTTATAAGGGTTACCTTTCAAAGCTTCACTATCATCTCCCCAACCAAGACAACTCACGTCAGTAAACCGCTCTCCTGTAACAGAAATATGGTAAGCCGTACAGTGAGTAGGATACATCATTGGGGCCATACCATGTCTCCATGTAGGCTTTCCATCCTCATAAAAAAGCACCTCAAGACCAGGGTGATGATAATCCGCTTCTACCCTGAATATATTACCAAACTTCCCTTCATTATAATATTTTCGTGCTGAAATGACCACTTGATGGTAAGCACTTGTTTCAGCCATCATATAGGTCAGACCTGTTTTATTAACAGCATTCCTAAGTCTTTCACAATCTTCTAGAGTAATCGCAGCCGGCACTGCACATAACACATGCTTGCCCGCATTCAAACAAGCAAGTACATGCTCAGCATGATCAGGTACTGGAGTAGCCACGAATACCGCTTCTACTTTTGGGTCTTTAATTAATTGCTCCAGAGATTCATAACTTTTGGAACAGTTATACACTTCCATCAATTTTTCTCTCCGGTCTTTTCGTAAATCACTAACCGCCTCTACCACGCAATTGGGATGCTCATGAAAGAAAAAGCTAGCGCCAAATCTACCTCCCACAACGGCCATTCTTAATTTTCTATCACTTTTGGGTGGGCCTGCAAAGGCAAACCTAGGACTCACTACCATTGAGGCACCGAGCATTCCTGCTGTTTTCAAAAAATTTCTTCTTTGTTTTCCCGACAATGAATTTGATTTCATAGCTATATTAAATTTTTAATGATAATTCTATAAGATGGATAAATACCCCTAAAGGCAACTATATTCGTTTAATGCTCACTAAATCCGGCTTAATAGTTAGGATTTTGAATTAATACAGGCCCTTATGGGGATTTATACAATTTATTTTAACCCCAACCTTTCTCACATTGCCAAACTGTTTAGGTTAATTAACAAGTTTTATATAATTCTCAATGCCAATTTAGCCAGATACAGTGAAAGTATGCTATAATCAAGTTATGATTAAAAAAATTTTGTTTACCAAAAATATACTTTTTTGTTTACTAAAAAAATACAACCTAGTAAATCGGAGGGTTTAATAAAGCGAAAATAAGAGATCAACCCTATTTCAATGGAAATATATAATATTGATTTTCAAGTGGTTATATCAATGATCTCAATTCACTTAATAAAAATCGCTTTGGTTAAATGACATTCCGTAGATTCCATAAAAAAATACTCTTTTCTCGAAATCACTAAGTTGCTGTCCCCGCTAAATGACCCTGCAAGTTCATCTTGCTCTCAATACAAATAATCACAGGTCTAAAGAAGCCTTTTCCCCCCTTAGCAAATGCTTCTTTAGCTCTTCTTCGGCTCGACTTAATTCTTTATTTTTAAGGGCGGAAACAACCTTTCTGTGCTCTTCATCTGTATGTTCATAATCACTCATATGAACCTGAGTTTGCCCTAATTTCTGGTGAAAAAGTGGTATATTGCTCATTTGGTAAATCTGCATTAACCTCTCATTACCAGATAGTTCAATAATTTTCTCATGAAACCTCACATCTGCTTCACAGGCCCCTTCAAAATACTCACGCTTAAACATTGTCGTAAAATCATCACATATTTCCTCCAGGATGGCAATGTCTTTCTGATCTTGTTTTAGAAAAATCAATCGCAATGCGCCCAACTCGATAATTTCTCTTACCTCACGGATCTCCTTAACATCTTCAGGCGTGAGACTTTTAACAAAAAAACCTCCCTTCTCACCGAAAACCACCAGGTTTTCACCAAGCAAACGATTCAATGCTTCTCTAACAGCCATCCTATTTACATTTAGATGAGTCGCCCAATAATCTTCCTTCAAGCGGATGCCTGAAACCAGATGATTGGACAATATCTTCCTTCTTAATTCTGAATAAACCTTAAAGGAAAGCGAATCATTTTTCATCTCAGAGTTTTTTTGTTTATAAAATGATCTAAAAATAACACAAATGGGATCATTAAAACAGGAATTTTATCACAAATCCTTCATTTTGTAAACAAAACAAGAAAACTTACGCCAGAAAGTCAGCTATTCTGTCTAAGAAATGTGTTGGCCCCACTAAAAATTTAACAGAAGCGTTTTGTTAAATATTGTTGAAGAATTAGTGTTTAGCCTTTGCCAATTCACCTCTGCTTTTAAGTCCTTTAGAATACATCCCAATTTCCTTTCCATTCCTTAAGACAGTTTCAAGTTTTAACCTCTTAAGGTCAGCAAGCCTATTTTTACTACTGGAAAGATTTATAAACTTTCCTACATCAACAACATCACGGTAAATCAACAAAAGCCTCACTATTGAAGTGAATTTATCCATGTTTGTAATATTAAGCTCCTTTTCTCTGATCTCCTGAAAACCAATGCATAGAAAGCAAACACATAACCCTCCATCATCTCCTTTAGCTTTCCTGCTTGCGTGGATGTAATCTTCTTGTAAAATGCTCTATAATTTTTAGGAAATGAGTCTATTTGGTCCAGTATTCATTATCCTTAACTTACGTAACCTTTTCCATTTTTTTGGCTTGATTCACCTGTATCAGAAAATGGATAAGCTGATGCTAGTCAGCATTATTAAAAAATAAACCACCATTTGTGGTGATAAGCATAATCACAAAGCCAACTACTTTTGCTAAACAGACCCAATAAATTGAAACAAGAATATTCCAATAAAAACCTTAACAATTATCATTATGAAAATTTACCTATGCTTTATATCTCTTTTTTTACTATTCGCTTGCATTCCTGAACAGCCAATCTCTCAAGATATTCAAACTATTACAGCAGAAATTGACGGCATTGCTTTTGAGGCCACAAAAGACCTAACTAATCCAAAGGATTTTGAAGAGATTGTGACCACTCTTGTTAATTTCTCAAACGGAATAGGATTTGTTCTAGCCTTTTCTGGAGCAGATTTCAGCATTGAAGGTATAGCCGTTGCAGACGTCAGATTGATATTGATGGGCCCTGAAATAACAGAGTTAAAACCGGGAACAGTTATTAATTCAAGAGGAACTGACTCGGAGCCACCCTATACTTCTTTAATGGCGGCAGGCCTTACGACCAAGAAACTGCTTAATGAAGAAAATGCCTACATAGCAGAAACTGATGACCTTGGTGAAATTGAGGTAACCATAACAGCATTTGATGCCACATCCAAACGAATATCTGTAACTTTTCAATTTACGGCAATTGATCCAGATAAAGACGTAAAGGTTAACATAACCAATGGGAAATTCAAAAATATAAGCTGGTAGGAATTCAATTTTAAAAACCAAAAGGTTATAAAAGCATGAAGACCGAATCATTTACATAAGAATTTCCGACATTCATTTTTTTAAAAATACACCAAATTCTATTAGAGTTGTTCTTAGCTTATTCTCAAAAATAAAACCTTTAGGAATTAACTGCCCACGTTCACGAACAAGATTTTAAATCTTTTATAACAGTTTCTTTATTGTCTTCCATAAATAGTAGTCAACCTCTAAAAGGCTATATCATATGGAAACCATCCAAACTAATGAACAGGAATTAATCAAAGCAAAAATTAATGCGCTTAAGGTCGCTGGAGAATTGATACCTGGCATTAAAATAATCCAGCGTACTCTACCCGTTGAAAATTTATTTATTTGTAAGCTTGGCTTAAAAAAATTCGGCCTAACAGAAAAGTTTTTTAGCCACCTCCCTAACTATGAATACAGGAGAATCATTTTCGATCCAAAGGATCCCAACACATGCCTTCTTGAAAGGACAAGTGCAATTGGTAGCGATCTTTCTACTAAAGAACTTTATTTGAGATATAACCAGCATCAAGAGAATCAAGAAGTAGAGCTCATTACTGTACACCATTTCCTTCCTGACAGCAATGGAAAAACCCAATATTCCTTTACACAAATCCTACCGCTAGGTCTTCAGTCTTGGGCAATTTCCAAAATTAAAAGAATTGCTCAGGAGGTGACTTTCCGTAAAAAGAACCAAAAGAAGTTTGCGCAATTAACAGAGAGAAACAAAGAGGTTCTTTCACATATTTGCCGTTGCTTAAAAGCTAAAGAGATTGCGGAAAAGCTATGTATTGGAGCAAATACAGTAAATTCTCATAAAAAACGCATCAAAGAAATTTTAGAAACCAATGAAACTTCCGACTTGATACTATATGGTTTCGCTTTTGACCTTATTTGATGCAATCCGAAGAATCTCATAAACTAAACTGTGGAGGAATATTTACTAGCTTCTTTTAACAAATGCCCACGAACTCAATAAGTTCAAACTGAAATTAGTCAGTGGCTTATAAAATCCCAGAGCCCCATTCTAATAAAAACTTAAGTCTTAATCATTTATAAATTTGATGGTATGATTGTTCAGCCAAAAAGACACTGAATTATTTTCTAATTATTCAAAGAAACTTGCTAAATTCATATCACTTTGTATCAATTTTTTCGTTTTTCATCATCATTTACACGTGATAATGTAGCCTCCCCTTTCAAGGATTCTATAAAATGACATACAAACTGGAAGACAATTAGTTGTTGAATAAAAATTTTATTCTTCAATTTAGAACTTTTACCCCTTAATTTCGATTAACAACCTATGGCAAATTCTTTTTAGCCAAAGGAAATTATTAACTTCTGAAATTTGAAAACATTATTTTTATTTTTAATACTTGCCTTGGTTGCATCTCTTCCTTCTTTCGGTCAATTGGTGGTGAAAGGCAAGATCACCGATGCTGAAACAGGAGATCCTATACCCTTTGCATCTGTTCTCTTACAAGGTACTAGCACCGGTATTTCTACTGATTTTGAAGGTAATTATTTACTAGAAAGCAACAATAGGGCAGACAGCCTGGAAGTCACCTACATAGGCTATAATTCGCAAACAAAGGTCATTGGCCCCGGGAAGGAACACACCATCAATTTTCAACTCCGCCCATCGGACTATGAAATGGAAGCCTTTATGTTTGAAGCAGGTGAAAACCCGGCTTTTGAAATCATTAGAAAGGCCGTGGCCAAAAGAAAAGATTTCGATAAAAGAAAACTAGGTGCCTACCAAACAAAAAACTATACCAAAATAGAAATCGATATAGATCATGTTTCTGAAGCTTTTACGAAAAGAAAAGCTGTCAAAAAAGTAACCGCCGTTTTGGATTCCATAAAGCAACTCACCAATGATGAAGGTGAGAAAATTTTGCCAGTCTTTTTCTCTGAAACCCTTTCTTCTTTTTACTTTAGAAACAACCCTGAATTAAAGAAGGAAGTGGTTGAAAAATCAAAAGTTACAGGTGTTGGGATTACCGATGGTGCCACCGTCTCCCAAATCACAGGATCCGCTTTTCAGGAGTATAATTTTTATAGAAATTGGTTAAACATTTTGGAAAAAGAATTTGTGTCCCCCATTGCTGATGGATGGAAAGGATTCTATGATTATGACCTTCTTGATTCCACTAAAATTGGTCAAGACTCTGTTTATGTTTTACAAGTCTATCCACTAAGAACTCAAGATTTGGCTTTTACGGGTACCATTTGGATCAATAAAAACACGTACGCCTTAAAGCAAGTTGACCTAACAATTCCTAAAGCGGCCAATCTCAATTTTATAGAAAGGATTAAAATTCAACAAGAACTTACACCTACAGATCCCGGGGCGCTTATCCCATCAAAAACCAGGGTTCAAGTTAAAATTGGACAGATAACCCCTAAAACCGCCGGACTGTTGGCCAAGTTTTACACTTCTGTTGATAGTATTCAAACAGGCAATCCCAAGCCTACCTCTTTTTTTAATCAGGCAGTAGTGCTTCAACCTGACTTTGACGCTGAAGGGGAAGATTTTTGGAATAAAAACCGCCGGGATCCGCTCAGTGAAGAAGAATTGGCTGTATTACAAATGGTAGATACTTTGAAAAAAATCCCTGTCATCCGATTTTATTCTGAAAGCTTGAAATTTCTGGCAAGTGGTTATTTACCTATAGGTAAATTGGATGTAGGACCTTGGCCCGGTTTTTTTAATTACAATAATGTTGAAGGGATACGCATAGGCGCAGGTCTTCGAACAAATTTAAAGTTTAGCGATAAATGGAAAATTGAAGGTTATGCTGCTTATGGTTTTTTGGACAGGCGGCTAAAATACTCGGGAGCAATTACAAAGATTTTGGATAGAGAAAGGTGGACAACTGTAAAAATCTCTACTCAGAAGGAAATAGATCAGGTGGGCTTGGAAATGGAGAGCCTTGAAGGCAATAGCATTTTCTTGGCTGCAAGCCGTTTTGGAACCTTTAGGAAACCTTTTATTTCCACCAATTACAGGATGGACTTAAAGCGAGAATTGTTTAAAGGGTTTACCCTTATGGGCAGCATTAAATCAAATCATTTTGATCCATTGTTTGATTTTTATTATTTAGACGAAGGTGCTTCGGAACTCAAATCAACATTTAAAACAACTGAAGGTAAAATAGGACTTCGTTATGGACGGGATGAAACTTTTATTATTAATGACAATGACAGAATATCCTTAGGCACCGCAAAATGGCCTATTTTTGCCATCAATTACAGCAAAGGTTTTCAATGGCTCAGGGGAGAATACAACTATTCTAAGCTGAAAGTATCCATTTCTCAAAAGCTAAACATGGGTATGTTGGGGATTTCAAGGTACGAGGCGGCAGCAGGGAAAGTTTATGGAAATGTGCCCTACCCAATATTGGAAAACCACCTGGGCAATGAAACACTTTTCTATACGTCGGCAGCATTCAATACCATGAACTTCAATGAATTTACATCGGATCAATACTTCAGCTTTCGATACCGACACTTTTTTGAAGGTTTTTTACTGAATAAAATTCCTTTAATTAGAAAGTTAAAATGGCGGGCAGTCGCTAATGCAAATCTCTTGTTTGGATCGGTAAGTGAAGCCAACCTATCTCGTGTGCCCGTAATGGATCCGGAAGGATTCCCTTTACAAACTTTTGGAAGCCTGGACCCTGAGACGCCCTTCTTGGAATTAGGTTATGGTGTAGAGAATATTTTTAAATTCTTTAGGGTGGATTTCTTCCACAGGATGTCCTATCTGGATAAACCTTCAGTCAAACCCTTTGCGGTTAAAGTAAGTGCACAAATAATCTTTTAAACCATATGGGAGTCCGTCCCTTGATTAAATGGAATAGAACTTGATACAAACCCTTTAGGTATTATCAATTTTGTATGCTGATTAAACAAGCACTATTAAGATGGACATGGAAAAGCTGCTTCTTCAACAAAGAGAATTTTTTGACACAGACCAAACCAAAAATATAGATTTTAGAATTAGCCAGTTAAAAAAGATTAAGGCCATCTTAAAAGAAAATGAGGACTTACTTTATGAGGCTATTTATAAAGATTTCAAGAAATCTGAATTTGAAACCTATACTACGGAATTATCCCTCCTATACCACGAAATCGATAACTTCATTAAAAACACAAAAAAATGGAGTAAACGAAAAAAGGTAGCTGCCGGCATGGTTAACTTCCCTGCGAAAAGTTATATCCTTGCGGAACCTCTAGGAGTAACATTGGTTATTGGAGCTTGGAATTATCCGTATCAGCTATCCCTATTGCCGGCTATCACCTCTATTGCTGCGGGTAATACTGTAATTCTTAAGCCTAGCGAATTACCTGTCAACACCTCTAAGGTGATGGCTAAATTAATCAATGATAATTTTCCGGAAAATTACTTTCATGTTGTTGAGGGTGGTGTACAAGAGACTAAGCTCTTGCTAGAACATCGCTATGATAAAATATTCTTCACCGGAAGCATTCCTGTTGGAAAAATAATTTACCAAGCTGCAGCCAAACATCTGACCCCTGTCACTTTAGAACTTGGAGGAAAAAGTCCAACTTTTGTACTCGCAGATGCTGACCTTAAAATGACTGCCAAGCGGATCGTTTGGTCCAAATTCTTAAACGCAGGCCAAACCTGCATCAGTCCCGATTATGTATTGGTAGACAAGTCCATCGAACAAGCATTTCTAGATGCCTTAAAGATGGAAATTGAAGCATCCTTTGAGAACAAGCATAAGATTGATGAAAATTATCTGCAAATAATTAATACCAAAAATTTTGACCGTCTCAGCAAACTAGTTGAAAGCGGACAGGTTTATTTTGGAGGAAATTTAGACAGAGAGGAGAGGTTTATCAGCCCTACCATCCTCCATAATGTTACTTTTTCTGACGAAGTAATGAAAGATGAGATTTTTGGGCCAATTTTACCCGTCATCTCCTTTGACAAACTGGAAAAAGCCATTTCGGAAGTAAAATCAAGACCAAAACCTTTGTCCTGCTATATTTACTCCAAGAATAGAAAAATAATCCGAAATTTACTGAAAACACTATCCTTCGGAGGTGGTGCTATAAATGATAGCGTGATGCATTTAACCAATAGCAAGCTCCCCTTTGGAGGTGTTGGATTTAGTGGGATTGGCAGTTACCACGGGAAGGCCGGATTTGACTCATTTACCCATTATAAAAGCATTTTAGACAAACCTTTTTGGTTTGAACCAAACATTAAATATGCGCCCTATTCAAAATGTAAGAAAGCAATTATACAGTGGATGATGGAGTAAAGCCTCTAATCAAATGATATTCAAGGCCTGTTCTTTAATTTTCTCCAGCTCATCTTTCATATTGATCACGTGATGCTGTATTGAAGAATCGTTTGCCTTGGAACCGATTGTATTGATTTCTCTCCCCATCTCCTGACTGACAAAGCCCATTTTTTTTCCCTCAGACTTTTGAGATTTCAATACTTCAGCGAAAAGATTCAAATGCGCTTCTAACCTTACGATCTCTTCAGTAATGTCTAATTTCTCAAAATAATAAATGAGTTCTTGTTCAAATCGATTTTCATCAAAATCTTGTTCTTTAACCCACTCAGAAAAGTTATTTCTAATCTTCTCTATCAATCGGTTTTTCCGAACAGGCACCAAGGTTTTAATGCTATTTAAATTATCGGTGATAATGGAAAGACTATCCTGAAATTTTTCCATCAAAACAGCCCCTTCATTGACTCTAAACTGATCACAATCTTTCAGGGCATCGTTGAGTACCGGCAAAATAACCTTCCAACCCTCATTATAATCTGCCTTCTCAACATTCACTGTACTGACTCCCGGAGACTGTAAGGAAAGCTTAAAAATATCATCAGTAGACCCATTCACCATTGCGGCCATTTCTGAGTATTTCTGATGGTACTTTTGAAAAAGTTCTTCCTGTATTACTATGGGAAGGTCATCTTCTTTTTTAGAGTTGAATTCAATGGACACATTGACTTTACCTCTTTCAAGGATTCCTGAAACAGCACTTTTTACTTCCGCTTCTTTTTCTGAAAACTGCTTAGAAGCCCTAAAATTAAGGTCTAAAAACTTGGAATTAAGGGTTTTAACCTCTACTTGAATCGTATAATTGTCGTCCTCATATACCGCCAGGCCAAAGCCTGTCATGGATTTTATCATTTTAAAAGATTTTGTATCTAAAAATTATAACCCAAAGTTACATAAAATCTCGTTTTTTCCACCGTATAATTTCGTATGGGTCGGGCAGCATCAAACTTAACGTAATAATTTAAAAGAACAGTTCTTACACCCGCACCATAACTTTGGAGCCATGGATTATTGAAATTGTTTAATGTAATTACAAAAGGGGAACCTTCTGTATTGATCACTTCAGTGTTCTGATCATTGACACGCTCCCAAGGTGCCGAGTTTGACCAAGAAGAGCCTGCGTCATAAAAACCTACCAATTGGAAATTCCGGATAAAATTTGAAGTGATATTTCCTCTAGACAAATAAGAAAACAATGGGATTCTTAATTCAGAACTAAAGGTAATGACATTATTCCCCCGGATTTCATCATAATCAAAACCCCGTAAATCCACAAATTCAGTAAAAAGAAGGTTAGAGTTTTCCACCCCATCTTCATTTCTGATCGGTGAAACTTCCGGTCGATTGGTCGGTGGCTGATAGAATTTATTAAACAACCAATTTTGCATTCCTCCAACCAAGTATTGTTGAGGGTTTTGACCAAAGTAACTTCCTGCATACAGTCTAGTGGCCAAGGTAATGTTTTTATGAATTTTTTGGTAATTTCTTAAATCAAGGTAAACATTGCTAAAAGACCTATCACTGTGATTCAACCCTTGATAATGCAACATGCCTATTTTACCCTTGAAACCTTGTTCCATATGCAAGCCCAACTGTCTGGTTTTATCCACCACCACTTCCGCACTTCCTCCGGCATAATTTACATCCAATCGATTTTGAGGACCATCACCTCCTCTAATGATTGAGTCAGGATTTAAATTAAAATACTGGGTTTTGGCAATAAATGGTGAGAGACTTACCCTGGCACTTGTGGATAAGGGATAAGAAACACCTACTTCAGTTTTGCTAAGCACGTATTTCTGAAAAGTAAGGTCTCCTTCACTCCTCATGATTGATCTTCGATCAAACCTGCCGCTTATGTCCAATTTGTATTTCCTGTATTCATATTCGAAATATAGATCACTTCCCGAACGAAAATCAAGTGCTGTTAGTATTCCTCCTTTGATGGCATGGTTGTCTAACAAATCGGTCATTTGCCCACTTAGCTTTAAGCCAAAGCCCCGCAAGGGGTCAATCACAAATGAAGTGTTCAAGCTACTTGTAATGAATTGTGGCACATAATCTCTGGGACCTTGTACCCGCTTCACCATGTTTTGCTGCCTGAAAGCATCTAAAATATCGCTTCTACGGTCTGCAAGGCCTGAAGGATCTTCTACAGGCTTGGCAGACTGCTGCCCATAAAGGTTAGGAATGGTATCAAAAGTATAATTATCCGTATCCAGCCCCCCTTCAGTTTCAAACCTTAACCGGTCTACGTTTATGGCCGTGGTTTTTTGATCGGCTTGACTGGGAACACTGTCCGTTACTGTCGAAATACTTTCCGGTAAATTCGTTTCTTCCAGCACCTGAGAATCTTCGCCCGACAACAAGCCTTCAAGATCTACTCCGGCAACACTGGTATCAGCAGGGGTCAACAATACGTCCTGACCTGAGGCATCGGAAGTGGGTTCTTCAGCATCTTCCTTCTCTTCTTCTTGTCTTTGTATTCTTCGGTCAGAAATTCTTTTGTTAACTGCCTTGGCCTGTTCCAATTGAACCCGTGGTGTACTTGGAGTAAATTGGTCCATATTGGGAAAAGTTTCCAAGACGAGCTTGCTGCGACTCCCATCCTTTATCGAATATGCCCACTTGTTGTTTTCCACATCATAATCAAAAGATTCCAAACTATTGTTAAAGGCAGATACCTGACTTGAAACATTACTCCCCAAACCCAAGCGCATCAAATTGGTAATCCCACTCTGCTCACTTAAATATAGGATAGTTGCATTATTCAGCTTTTCCGGATAAAGATTAACATGGTTCAAATTCGTCAATCTCGTTTCTGAAATTGAATCTCCTAAACTAAGTTGAAACAGGTTGTAATAATCAGGAAAGTTGTGCACATCAATAACTCCTGTTAACAGGCTATCCGCTAAGTCAACTTTATTGGAAGCATATATTATTGTAGAATCATTGAGGTAAACAGGCGTTCTATTGTCAAACACATCATTTGTAATTCTTCTCCCCTGCCCTTTCATATTTAGCGTATACACATCTGTATTGCCATTATTAATGGCTGACAGCACCATGGTACGTCCATCAGGTGAAAAGTCAAGGTCTAAAATCTGCGTAATATTTCTTAAAAATATTTTATCTTGACTACTACCGTCTATAGCTCTCATTCTTAGGGTAGTCACCCCCCTTTTGAATGTCCCTATTACCAAGTTTAGGGTATCTCTCCAGGCAATGGCCGGGGTAGTATAATCCGCTTCTTGCTCAAAAGAGGAATAGCCACCTTTATAAATCACATTTTCTCTACCGGTAGCTACCTCTCTAATTTTGACTTTATATTTCCCCTCCACGTTCTCTACATATGCGAGGTTTTTACCATCAGGGCTAAAACTTATGCCTGTAATTTCTCCAAAACGATTTTTTGGCGTCACGTTAATCACGTTTTGCTCGTTGATATCCTTAAAGGTTTCAAAAACTCCGGAATTTATATCCCTATAAAATTTGGCCCACTCTGTAGAAAAGTCTTTGAATTTCCTGCCAAGGGTATTGGCTATACTTGTCGCCTCATTTCTATTGATCCTGCTAAGATTCAAAATACTTGAAATATACCTTCTCCCATATTTCTCCACTACATAATTCCAAATAGATTGCCCCACCAAGCCGGCCTCCTCATTTTGAAGTTTAAAGAGTTTAGGGTTGTCGTTTTCTCTTAAATAATGGCGGACAAAATCATCCATCTCTCTGCTCCAACCATAGGCCAGGTATTTCGCTGCACCATCGATAAACCAATCCGGAAAATTATTAACTAGGTTAGATTGGAAGGCATCTGAAATGCTAGAGCCGTATAGCATCTCCTCTATGATAATTTTTGACGTTTTGTATATCAATTCCTTCTTAAATTCTTCCCATGAACCTACATATGCAGCTTCTGTAAGGAGTTTACTGAAGAAAGTTTGTCCATCAACAGTAAAATTATTTGTGTTGAGGTTCAAATTACTTTCTAACAACTCCTGGTTGGAGTTGTAAATAAAAATCTTCGGTTTGGTATAGGCCACATACCCTATGGATTGAGTTAAATCATCAAATTCACTCTCTAAAAAATCTATGGCCCTGCGTGCATTTCTTTGGCCACCATCATAATAATACACCTCGAAATTATTGGATGCGAAAAAGTACCATTCCTTGTTTTTATGCTGAACTCTATTTTTTCCAAACTTCTCCTTATTAAACTGCGCCAATAGTTCACCGCTATTGAAGCTGGAGGCAAGGATACATATTAGTAGTAAATATTTAAGTCTCATTTAGGTGCCTTAGAATTTTTAGCCAATGTTTTAAATATACTTAAAAAATCTATTTATGTTCACTTCTTTCTCAGGTTCCTCTCCACAAATTAAAAGATTCACCATCTGATTACTTAAATAAGGCACTAAAGAAACACCTTTAGCACCAAATCCACCGAATATATAAACGCTTTCTTCGCTCGGATGTTTTCCAAGCACCGGTTTTCTATCTCTAATGCCCGGTCTGATCCCCACTTGATGGTCAATAATTTCAATTACTTCTTTGGATATTAACTGCTCCAATTTATCAAGAATTTCTTTTTTCCCCTTTTCAGTTGGACTTAAATTAACCTCTGAATTAATGTAAGTAGAGCCCACTTTGCCAACCCCTTTGCCTAAGTCAATTCTAAACACCCCCCTATTAACAATCTCAGAAGATGTAAAATCCTGTTTAACAGTCAGAATCTCACCTTTTACAGGTATAAATGGTATCCAGTTAAAAAAAGAACTCTCTCTTGCTTGTATTCCATTGGCAAAGACAATTTTATTCGCCTTAATTCCTTTGTATTCCCAATGACCATCATGGGTAAGTCTCAAATCTTTTTCTTCCAGAGAGCAGTTGGTAAGCATGCCTTTACCTTTTAGCCAAGCTCCAAAGCTATGCACCAGTTTACGGGTATCAATATAGCCTGTAGACTTTAGCAATAAACCTCCAAACGGATCATTTACCCCTTGATGGCGAGAACTCGAATAAACCTTATCAATAAAGGCGTCATACTGTGGATCAGCACTCTTAGCCAGCCATTCATTCTGCTCTTCAAATGAAATAAATGGCCGATAAACACCTATTGGATGTACAAATTTTTGTCCAAGTAAAGCTTCTATTTGATGGTAAAACGGTTCTATCTCCTTAAATAGTGCATCTGCCTTCCAGGTTTTCACCAAATTTCTTCCGGTAACCGGATTATAAAGTCCAGCTGCAATTTTTGAACTACTGTTTGGATCAGCATCATCTATTAAATGTACTTTTAGTCCTTTTTGAATAAGTCTATGGGACAAAACCGTACCCGCCAATCCCTGACCAATAAGTAAAAAATCCACTTCCATGCCTAAAATTAAATCATTCTTTGTTATTTTGATGCAGGAATTCAAATCATTTTAAAATGCTGCAAATTAAATCCTTTACCTTCAACCCTTTTTCCGAAAATACTTACATCCTATATGACGACACCAAAGAAGCACTGATCATCGACCCCGGTTGCTATGAAAAACGTGAAAAAGGAATATTGTATGATTTCATTGCCAAAGAGCAGTTAAATCCGGTAAAAATCATCAATACCCATTGTCACATTGATCATGTTTTGGGCAACGCCTTTATCAAAAAAACGTACAATACCCCTTTGTGGTTTCATGAAAAAGAAGAAGCCATTTTATTGGCAGTAGGTACTTATGCCCCCAATTACGGGTTCGCACAATACCAAGCTAGTACGGTTGATCATTTTCTTCAAGAAGGTGAAATAGTAAATTTCGGCAACACCGAATTAATACCAATTTGGGTACCCGGACATTCACCCGGACACTTGGTTTTGTACCATGAAGCTTCAAAAAATTGCATTGCCGGCGACACCTTGTTTCAAGGAAGTATCGGCAGAACAGATTTACCGGGAGGGGACCATGACACCCTTATCCATTCAATAAAAGACAAACTTTTCTCTTTACCTGATGAGGTAGTCATCTATCCCGGCCATGGCCCAAACACTACCATAGGTTTTGAAAAGTTAAACAATCCTTTTGTAGGAAAAAACGCAAGAAATTGACCATAAAAAAACACATACCGAATGCCCTTACCAGCTTGAATTTACTTTCCGGAATGATTGGAATTCATTATGTGATGGTCAATGGCCCTTTTTACGGTTTTTATTTTATCATTGCAGCAGCCATCTTAGATTTTTTCGATGGCTTCGCTGCTAGGATGCTTAAAGTGCAAAGCCCAATTGGTAAAGAGCTTGATAGCTTGGCAGATCTGGTCACCTTTGGAGTTTTACCTTCCTTTATTTTATTTTTGCTTTTGGAAGCTGTAAGTCCTTACGAATGGCTGCCCTATGTCGCTTTTCTAATTGGCATACAGTCTGCCCTAAGGTTGGCAAAATTCAATATTGACGACAGGCAGGCAGACAGCTTTATTGGGGTTCCTACCCCGGCCAATGCTTTGTTTTTCTCAACCTTACCCCTATTAGGGACTTCCGTGATTTGGATAGAAAATGGACTGGAAAACCCATGGGTACTAACCGGTTTGACCCTCACCTTTTCATTTTTGCTTACTGCGGAGCTTCCATTACTGGCACTTAAATTCAAACACTTTAAATGGAAAGGCAACCAATGGCGCTACCTAGTACTAATCATTTCGGGGATAAGTGTTTTGCTATTTGGATTGGCAGGAATTCCAATCGCTGTGCTTTCCTATATTTGTCTGTCATTGGTCAATAATTTGGTGGGCGGTCATGAAGAAAAGAATTAGATATGTATTCCTTTTTTTGGCCGGAATAATAGCCGGTTTTCCCCCTGTCCAAGCACAGAAAATGTATAAATTTCCTGTTTTTGAAGAGGGAGTCTACCATTTAAGTCAAGAGCAAGCCACAAACTGGAACTTGGGAAGCATCGATGAAATTCAGATTTTAGGACATCCCGGAATGCTCGACCAGAAAATTGACAGCAGTATATTTTCATATAAAGAAGTTCCTCAAAAAATTATTGACCATAAACTGTATTTCTTTTTGGAAGGGGCAGATCAGATCTTGACTGAGAACGGTTCAGCTCAACTAAACAGCCACCCATATACAGATACACTTTATTACCTACTTCAAACAGGAAGGCCAAGT
>NZ_CAXBOC010000040.1:0-17700 GCF_963976465.1 uncultured Cyclobacterium sp.
CGAAAAAATTGGGTTTTCCAAGGGAAGCCTTCCACAATTTTTTCGCCCGGCCCTTGGCTTGGGTGCCCCTGGCAGCCCCCGAACTCTTAGGCATAATCAAATTTCAAACCTTAAACAGTAAAATTCATGTCACAATTTGAAAAAACTTACATCGGCAAAGGAACCCAGGTAAAGGACCTCAACATCATCCGGGTATCCATCTCCAAAGAAACCCTGGAGGAAATCCTCAAAGACCACATGGTCGACTACCACGGCAACGAATACCTGGTATTTGAAGTCGCTTCGCTGAAAGAACCGGATCAATATGGTAAAACCCACACAGCCTATATCAGCAAAAAGGTAGCTGCTCCGAAAGGTGTTACGTCTAGGAAATCGAAATCTTGATAAAAAGCCCTTCGGGGCTTTTTTTGTTCTTGAAGTTGATTTGTTCGTACGACATCTTTTTAACATAGATGAATTTGTTTTTTCTTGCTTTCGAATTCTCTAAAGTAATTTTCTATCTCCCAGCTTTTTAAAAAATTCCTCCTTGTAATTCCGGCTGATGGGATACAGGTCTTGTCCTATCAACACTTCATTGGATTGGACCTCGTCAATATGCCGCATGTTGATAATAAAGGAGCGGTGAATCCGAACAAACTCACCCGGCAAGGCATTGGCTATACTGGTAAGGGACAGTAGCGACAAGATCTTTCTTGTAGGGGTGATGATCTTGATATATTCTCTCTGCGCCTCTATTGCCTGCACTTCCGCGTAAAAAAATTTAACGATCCGGGTGTCGGTTTTGATAAAAAAATAATCGGGTTTTTCCATTAGGTCTTCAGCAGACACTTGTACAGAAAGGTATTCCACTGCCTTTTCGATTGCTTTCTTAAAGCGCTCAAAAGAAACCGGCTTCATCAGGTAATCGATCACATCCAGCTCATATCCTTTAACCGCATATTCTTCATAGGCGGTTACAAAAATCGTAAGGGGCTTATCCGGGAGTTCATTGAGCAAATCTATTCCCGTCATCAGTGGCATACGGATGTCCAGCAAAAGAATATCTACAGGATTTTTCTTTAGAAAATCCATCGCTTCTTCCCCATTGCTACAAACACCAGCCAATTCTAAATGGCCAACCTTGGAAACGTAGTCCGATAGCAATTTCCTGGCCGGGGGCTCGTCGTCCACGATAAGGATTTGGTAGTTCATTTCAGGTCTATTTTTAAGTTCACTTCAAAGGAGCCGGTATTTTGATCCAGTACCAGCTTGTGTTTTCCCGGATAAATCAGGTTGAGTCTCTTTTTTACATTCGAAAGGCCGACACCACTTTCTTCTTCAGCTGTTTTACGTGCTTTTAGTACATCATTCCTGATGTAAAAGTGTAGCATATCTTCTTTATCGAGGGTAAGTTTAATCGCAATCCGCCCGTCCATGGTATTGCCATGTTTAAAGGCATTCTCAAGGAAAACTAAAAATATAAGATGAGCGATGCTATGCCTGTCTTTTACGCCCTCATGGCTGAATTCAATCGTTGGTTTTTCATCCAACTTTAACCCCCAGAGTTCAATGAAATTTTCCATAAACTTAATTTCTTTGGCAAGGGAAACAAAACGCCCCTGATCCTCATAGAGCATATGGCGCATCATTTCAGAGAGCTTCATGATCGCAGGAGCGGTGTTGTCCTCCTTGAAATAGGCCATCGAATAGATATTATTCAGGGTATTGAACAGGAAATGGGGGCTTAGTTGAAGCTTCAGAAATTTCAGTTCAGAGGCCAATTGACTGTTTCGAAGTTCGATTTCTTTTCGTTGCGCCGAAATCATATTGGCAAAAAACCAGATAACAGTAGTGATTAGGTAAAAGCCAAAAGCCGGAACCGATCTGATAAAGTAGGTATAGGTAACAGAACGGTGCGTCATACCGAGGAGGTTAACCCGCAACAGCACTATGGTAACTACCACGGCAATAGAAGCTAAAATATATCCGGTATACTTTCCTTTTTTATACAGTTTCGGTAATAGTAGGTAATAATTCAAATAGGCAATGGAAGAAGATGTCAGGACATCAGAAATCACCGCACCCCAGATTTCACTGGAGGAATTGATCCAATTGCTTAAGGAAGCATACAATATCGCCCCGTAACACAGCCAAAAAAGGACATGCAATGCATAAAATACCGGGCGGGAAATAAAATTATTTTTCATGGCGGAAATTTAGCCTTTTAAATAACACGAAAATAAAGGGATCATCCAACAGACAGTTGTGATCTACAGAAGGCAATTTTTATCCAATAAGTGGTAAACGCAAATCGTTAAATGAAACTGACTGATTTCATTCGTTGATCAAAATTGCCGTTCGGGTGAGAGAATCCTGCTGTCTATAGATTTGCATAAAATCATAGGATAATATTTCGTCTATTTGTAATGTATAAGAAGGTTCTTAGCATATGTAAAATTTAAATCATCAACAATTTACTAAATTTTATTAATGCTTAGAAAAACCCAAACAGGACTCTATCGATGCTGAAAATCAAAATTTTATATACCGCCTTTTTTCTTAGCACGTCCTTAACTGCACTATGTCAGAAAGATCATATCGTCCTTGAAGATCAGGGGAGCTTTGCCGTGGGAGGTAAAGTAATCACAGCTCCGGGTACATTTGACCCTATTGCCCATGGAGCATTCAATCCTGGCAATCAAAGTGCTTCAGGTCAAACGCTACATGGAGACCATGCTTACGTCTTTTACCAAATTCCAATGAAAGCGAAAAAACTTCCTTTGATCTTTTGGCATGGCTATGGACAATTTTCCAAAACCTGGGAATCAACCCCCGATGGTAGAGAGGGTTTTCAAAATATTTTTCTTCGAAAAAAATATTCAATTTACCTCATCGACCAACCAAGACGGGGAAGAGCTGGACGAAGTATCGTTCCGGGTAGCATTTCTGCAGCTCCGGATGATCAACTTTGGTTTGGGATTTTTCGACTGGGTATAGGAACAGAATTTTATCCGGGAGTTCAATTTGACAAAAAACCTGAGACTTTGGACCAGTTTTTCCGACAGATTACGCCTGATACAGGCCCTATTGATTTAAATGCAAATACCGATGCTGTTTCTGCCCTTTTTGATGAAGTTGGAGATGGAATTTTGGTTACCCATTCCCATAGTGGCGGTCAAGGTTGGCTTACTGCTTTAAAAACAGATCATATCAAAGGAATTATCTCCTATGAGCCGGGAAGCAATTTCGTCTTTCCGGAAGGGAATGTTCCGGAACCAATCCATTATGTAGGTGGAACCTTGGGAGCAAAAGGGGTGCCGATTGATGAATTCAAAAAACTGACACAAATCCCCATTGTGATGTATTATGGAGATTATATTCCTACCGAACCTGTAGAAAACCCGGGTCAGGAACAATGGAGAGCTGCCTTGCAAATGGCGAAACGCTGGTCTGAGACTGTAAATAATAATGGAGGCGATGTCACCTTGGTACATCTTCCGGAAATAGGGATTAATGGAAATACCCACTTTCCGTTCTCAGATCTAAACAATAAACAAATAGCCGACTTGATGTCCGAATGGCTCAAGCAAAAAGGCCTTGACAAATAAAGATTAAGTAAAAACTCAACTAATAATAAAGAACCATGAAAAAGCACCTTTTCCTTTTAACCTTTATTCTACTAAGTGCTTCTAATTCTTTTTCACAAACGTCTACGGAGCAGGAAATCAAGAAGCTCTCCATGGGCAAATGGCAATGGATGGCCGATAAGGACGTATCGAAACTGGAAGAACTCTTCGACGACAAAGCGAAATTTGTCCACATGAGTGGCAGCTGGAAAACAGACCGTGAACTGGAAATTATCGAAACGGGAAGTATCTGGTACAAAAATGCGGAAGTACATGATACAGCCGTTGAGATTTCTGGAAATACAGCGGTAGTCTGGAATCGAATCACCTTGACAGCCCACGTAAGAGGCAGTGATGTGGAAAATGAATTTACTGTAACTGAAGTCTACCAAAAGCAGGGTGAAGACTGGAAAATGTTGGTTTTGACTTTCAGTAGTGTAAGAGACACACACGAAATTGAGCATTAATCCAAGCACCGCACAGGTTAGTGTCTCACTAACCTGAACTAAGAAACAAAATCAACTCATCAACCATGAAAAAGACAATTCTAGCATTCTTCTTAATGTTCCCCGCAGTCCAATTCTCCTTCGGGCAAGACGAGCCGACCAAACAAGAAATCATCGAACTCTCCAAAACCAAATGGCAGTGGATGGCAGACAAAGAAGCCGATAAACTTGCTGAGCTTTTTGACGACAAGTCTGTTTTTGTCCATATGGGCGGTGCCTGGGGCAAAGAGCAAGAAGTCAACATCATCCGCAGTGGCGGGATCTGGTATAAGAAAGCGGATATCCATGAAGTGTCAGTTGAAATCATCGATAACACCGCTATTCTATTAAACCGCATCACATTGATCGCCGAAGTCGGTGGAAATGAGGTAAGCAATCCATTTGAAGTCACTGAGGTTTACATCAAAAAGACTAATGGTTGGAAATTAGGCTCCCTTTCCTTTACCAAATTGATGGGGCCTGGGGATAGGTAAATTAAAGTGAGTGGGGACACTCATTTTGGCGATAGTTTCAATTAACTCAGCCTATGGCTGAAAACTCTGCCCCAGTTAGTGTCTCCTAACCATACTAATTCAACTAAACCATGAAGTATTTCATCCTTTTCATTTTCCTCTTTAGCTCTTTGAGCTGCACCAGTCAAACTCAAACTGAGGCTGATATAAATCCGGTTGAAATAGACTCGGATAAAATCCTCATCGTCTATCTCACCCGTACCAAAAACACGAAAGCGGTAGCAGAGATGATTCAGGAAAAGGTAGGCGGAACTTTGGTAAGTCTGGAGTTGGAGGTTCCTTATCCTGAAGACTATGGAGCTATCGTAGCACAAGTTGCCCAGGAAAATGAGACGGGTTATCTACCTCCATTAAAGACAACGATTGACCTCTCAAAATACAATACTGTGTTTGTGGGATTTCCTACTTGGGGCATGCAGTTACCGCCACCGATGAAAACATTCCTGAGTGAAAATGACCTCAGCGGCAAAACGGTTATTCCTTTCAATACCAACGCAGGCTATGGAATAGGAAGCAGCTTTGACTCTGTGGAGGAGCTTTGCCCGGAAAGCAACATTCTGGAAGGCTACTCTACTACAGGAGGAATAGAAAGGGATGGGGTATTATTTGTCATGGAAGGGGAAAAGGAATTGGAGGTAAGAACTGCCGTCAATGATTGGCTTAGCAGCTTGGGCTTTTAAGTAGACAAACACAGAATAGGAAAAGTCAATGATTCAGACAGCAACTAAAATACGACCAACGATTAAAACTGAAGGACATTCAAATTCTGCATCAAACAGGATCAATACAGATTTCCTGAAACTGCTGGAAAGTCAATTTCCCATTACTGATCTACACAATACACTTAAGCTTAGGTCTGCCTCAGATTTTGCACAAAAACTGGATATCCATGTAAACCATCTCAATAGATCAGTCAAAGCAATAAACAACAAACCAACCTCAAATATTATCCGGAACAGAATTCTTGCTGAATCCAAACGTCTTTTGAGGCAAACTGACTGGAACGTGTCTGAAATAGCCTATGCATTGGGATTCACAGAAGTGACTCATTTCAATAACTTTTTCAAAAAAGGGATGGATATGAATCCTTCCCAGTTCCGCAAATCATTAAATGAAAGCAGTAAAAACAAAGTATAGATTGGGTTACAAGTAAAAAAATCCAAGTTCGGGTGAGCTTGGTTTTTTTAATCTAAAAACAAGAGATAAAACATAACTATGCAAAACATAACATTAAACAACGGAGTTGAAATGCCCATTTTGGGCTTTGGGGTTTTTCAAATCGCCGATCAGGCAGAATGTGAAAGAAGTGTAATAGATGCAATCGAAGTTGGTTACAGATCATTGGACACAGCTTCTTCATACAAAAATGAGGAAGCAGTCGGTAAAGCAATTAAAAACAGCGGAGTCGCACGCGAGGAATTGTTCATCACCACCAAGCTTTGGATTGAGGACACAGGTTTTGACAAAACCAAATCTGCTGTGGAGAAATCACTGAAGAAGCTCCGACTGGATTACCTGGATCTTTATCTGATCCATCAGCCGTATGGGAATGTGCATGAATCCTGGAGGGCGATGGAAGAAATGTACAGGGAGGGAAAAATCCGGGCAATAGGCATCAGTAATTTTCAGCCTGACCGTGTGGTAGATTTGATGGCATTCCATGAAATCGTTCCGGCCATCAATCAGATCGAAACCCACCCCTTCCACCAGCAGATCGAAACCCAGCATTTTCTAACTGAAAACAACATTCAGATTGAATCATGGGGGCCGTTCGCAGAAGGGAAAAACGGACTATTCAGCAATGAACTTTTGGCCGCTATCGGTCAAAAATACCAGAAAACCATTGCACAAGTTGTCATCAGATGGTTGACCCAACGGGGCGTGATAGCGATTCCAAAGTCCGTTAGAAAAGAACGGATGGCAGAGAATTTCAACGTTTTCGATTTTGAGCTTAATGTTGAAGACCTGAAGCTGATCGAAACGCTGGATCAAAAAGAGAGCTCCTTCTTTGATCACCGTGATCCCAATATGGTCAAATGGCTGACCAGTAGAAAATTAGAAGAATAGCAACAACCAAAAAAACCCAAGTACCACTAACTATGAAAAAGTCTATTTTAATCAGTTTCTTCTTCCGGATAGTTTTTGCTGGACATGCACAGGAACCCATCTTGAAAATAAGCTCAGGTTCACTCCGGGGAGCGACGGAGGGAGATGTCACCTCTTTCAAAGGGATTCCTTTTGCGGCGCCTCCAGTCGGTGAATTCCGTTGGAGACCTCCCCAGGCTGTCAAACCTTGGGAAGGGGTGAGAAATGCCACGGAATATTGTGCCGATTGTCCGCAACGAACCTGGCCGGGATCTACAGCCAAAACATCAGTGGATTGTCTTTTCCTGAATATCTGGAAACCAGCTGATGCAGTAAAGGGAGCGAAACTCCCGGTGATGGTGTGGCTTCATGGAGGTGGATTTACAGGAGGAAGTGGAGCTGGTCCTGGTTCAACGGGTAATGCCTTTGCGAATCAAGGGGTTATTTTAACAACCATCAATTACAGGCTGGGGCGGTTGGGTCATTTTGCTTTTCCAGCTTTGAGCGAGGAGCATCCTGAGGAAATGAAGGGGAGTTATGCTTACATGGACCAGATAGCCGCATTACAATGGATTCAGGACAACATTTCCGAATTTGGTGGTGATCCTGATAATATAACTATTTTTGGTTTTTCTGCCGGTGGAGTTGCTGTACATTCTCTTTTAAGCATTCCTTCAGCAAAGAACCTATTCCACAAAGCAATAAGTCAGTCGGGTGGTGGCCGTGATGGTGTCCTTACAGGTAGACCAATCGATCAGGATAATGCAGATGAATTGTATCCTGTTTCAGCAGAAACTATCGGGATAAATTTCGCCAAAAGATACGGAATCGAAGGAACAGGCAAGGATGCATTGGATCAACTTCGGGCATTGAGCGTAGATGAAATTCTAGACGGAGGCCAGGAAAATGACAGCACAGGAGCCAGAACTTATTCAGGACCTATTCTGGATGGAGAACTCGTTGTGGAAACTGCCGAAACTGCCTATCAAGCCGGAAGACAGGCAAAAGTTCCGTTGATGATCGGAAGTTCAAGTGGTGAAATTGGTGGCGGATTTATCAATGCCAGTCAAACGAAAGAAGCGCTTTTTTCACAATTCGGTGATTTGGAAGCAGAAGCAAAAGCTGCTTACGATCCAGATGGTAACAAAGAATTCAATGAAGTCCTGACAAAGTTTACAACTGATTGGGGTTGGGGGGAGCCTGCTCGGATGTCGGCAAGAGCGTTCGTCGAAGAGAACCAACCGGTTTACGTATGGCAGTTTGGATACGTTCCTCCTGCTGCAAGAGAGCGATCCCCTTATGGAGCGGGGCATGGTTCGGAAACTTCTTTTGTCTTTAATACACTCAATGCAAGATGGGGAGCCCAGGGTGAGCCAACGGAAGATGAGGCGGAGTTAGCAAGGATCATGAATACCTATTGGGCCAATTTTGCCAAAACCGGAAATCCTAACGGCAACAACCTTCCAGAATGGCCGCAGTACGACATTCAACAAGCAGAGATTTTGAATATAACGCTCGACGGAAACGTGACCAGCACCCCCGATCCAAGAAAAGCACGATTCGATGTGTTGGAAAAAGCATTTAAGAACCGAACCCGGTTGCAAACTAGACTCGGTTTTTAAGCCATAATATCCATAATCTATAACTACATAAACTTTTCCAACTATAAAGTCAATTAGATATGAGTGTATACAAATCATTATTAACATCTCTAGCGCTATTCGCCACAGTTATCCTCCCTGTTCAACCGCAAACGTCGCCTGAATCATTGGCAGAGGGGAAAAGTCTCTACGATGTCAATTGTGCGAACTGTCATGGAGATGCTGGTGAAGGGGCAAAAAAGGCAGGCTTTGAGATTTCCATTATCGCCGAACGTGGGGGGATACAACCTCCCGACTTAACTGATTCTGATTGGGATCACGGTTCGACTGATGCAGAGATATTCAAGGTGGTCAAAGAAGGAATTCCTGCCGGGATGATGCCTTCGCTAAATGGTAGACTCTCCGACAGCCAAATTGAAAATGTCGTCGCTTATCTCCGTTCACTGGCTTCATCTCCGAATGACGTTAATTCGCCAGTTTCAACTGCGACGGACACTTCAGAGATCACGCTTGGACTTGAAGATTATTTCGAAATGCCTATCACTGGAGACATGTCAACTGATCGTGTTTCCGGGGTATTGGCGAGAGGCAGTATCATGATAGATGAACCGGGAGACAAACAACGTTTTTTCCTAAACGATTTAACAGGCCCACTATATATTCTGGACAAGCAGACAAAAGAGTTGACGACCTACCTAAATTTCGCTGGTCTGTTTCCAAATTTCACAGCTGGGTTTGGATATGCGGCAGGTATGCTGAATTTTGTCTTTGATCCGGAGTATGAGCAGAACGGAATATTTTATACGCTCCATATGGAGAATGTTGCTGACACAGAAGGAAGTGCAACGCCGAAGGCAGGCGTAGTATCCGGACTTAATTTAGAAGGTTATGAGCTTACAGAGCCGATTGCGAAACCTGAAACAGTCCAGGATACACGATTCGCCAGAGAGTTGGTCATTGTGGAGTGGAAGGATGAGGAGATTGGAAACACGACTTTCGAGGGATCGGCACGTGAGGTATTCAGACTTTTTGTGCCAGGGTTATTTCATCCATTCAATGAAATCACATTTAATCCTGTGGCCAAAGCAGGCGACGCCGACTGGCGTGTCATGTACCTGGGAATTGGGGATGCTGGTACCGGAGAGCGACCAGGCCCAATGCGGATGCATGCCCAACGGTTAGATACTTATCAAGGGAAGGTTCTTCGTATTATCCCGATGCTGAATGAACATACAACAACTAGTACAATAAGCGAAAACGGTCAATACAGAATTCCAAACGACAATCCGTTTGTTTCTGTAGAAGGTGCACGAAAAGAGATCTGGGCCTACGGCCTAAGAAACCCACACCGCCTAACCTGGTATATTGACCCTGACCAGCCTAGTGATCCTGTATTACTTGCCTTCAATATTGGTTTGGTTAGCTGGGAAACCGTGGCAATCATCAAGAAGGGAGCAAATTATGGATATCCCCTCCGGGAGGGTAACCTTGCTATGTCCGAAGGTAATGGGATGAGTCCTATACCCGCTGATGATACAATACCAATTCTACTCTCTGACACAGATACTATAGGAATTGTAAAACCTACCTATACGGTAATTAAATATCCTCATGCACCAGGGGGAGGTGATGCGATTGCGAATGGCTTTGTTTATACAGGCACACGCCACAAAGCCTTGCAAGGAACCATTGTATTTGGAGACATCACTACCGGGCATATTTGGTATGCTAAAATAAAAGACGTGCTGGCCGCTGAGGACGGTGACCCACAAACTTTTGCGCCGATAATTGAAATAAAAACTAATCTTAGAGAACTATCAGAAGAGACCTACCGAAAGCGAGGCGGTGGTTCTGAGGGACTTCCGGGTCGGGGTGCAATCGCAGGGGCAGGTCGCTTGGACATTCGATTGGCACAGGACAGCGAAGGAGAATTGTACGTTATCACTAAAGGAGATGGTATGATTCGAAAATTTGGAAGCATTAAATAGTTGAAGGAGGGAAGATTCAGCCCGCCTTAAAAAAGTGATTTGAAGCATTTAAGAGTCAAGTTCAACTGAAATATTGAGTTTGTTTTTAAGTCGCTTAAATCTCTATAATCTGGATTACAACTTAAACAACAACCACATGCAAACATCAAAATTTATTCTTCTCTTTTCCATCATGAGTATGGGGCTCCATGTGAGTTGTTCTGCTGCTGACCTGTTCGATGATCAAGATACTGGTTTGGAGCAAGAAGTAGGACCACCGGTGGAGACGAATTCACCGAATTCAAACTTTCAGCCCTCTTTTGAAGGACAAACAAGAATTGGAAGCGTAACTACTGATACGCCGATTGAAGCTATTGTGATTTCAACTGATTTGACAGCTCCCTGGGGCATCACAAATCTACCCGATGGAAGGTTGTTAATCACCCAAAAGGCTGGGCAGATGCGAATTGCTACCACCTCAGGAGAATTGAGCGGAGCGATCACTGGTCTGCCTCCCGTCAATCCTGCCGGGCAAGGAGGGTTACTTGGGTTATGTGTTGACCCAGATTTTGGCAACAATAGAATGGTCTATTGGGTTTTCTCAGAGCAAACTTCCGGGGGAAATTTAACAGCAGTGGCCAAAGGAAGACTTGCTGACAATGAAAGTACCTTCGAAAATCCGACAGTGATCTATCGCGCCAATCCAGCAGATAACAGCAATGCACATTATGGTGGACGTATCCTTTTTGATGAAACCGGAAATCTGGTAGTGAGTACCGGAGAAAGAGCTTGGCCAGCCACAAGAGCTCTGGCACAATCGGTAAGTACCGGATTGGGGAAGATCGTACGGATCACTACAGATGGCCAACCTGCTCCAGGGAATCCAACTTTTGAGGAATCCGGAGCTTTGCCGGAGTTATATAGTTATGGACATAGAAATCCCCAGGGTTTGGCCTTCCATCCCACCACCGGTGACTTATGGCTAAGCGAATTTGGACCCAGAGGAGGTGATGAAGTAAATCTCATCACACCGGGAGCTAATTACGGATGGCCGGTCATTACTTACGGAATTGATTACAGCGGTGAGATTATGGGTGATGGAATCCAGCAGCAGGAAGGCATGGAACAGCCGGTTTATTATTGGGATCCGGTTATTTCTCCAAGTGGAATTACATTTTATTCAGGAAATAGAATTCCCGAATGGGAAAATAATCTATTTCTCGGAGGATTGAGCGGAATGCATATAGCTAGACTGGTAATCGACAGTGACAATAAAGTGGTGGGAGAAGAAAGATTGTTGGTTGAAGAAAACCAACGCTTCAGAGATATCACCCAAGGATTGGACAATGCCCTTTATGCAATTACAGATGTAGGTAGATTATATAGAATCGACAAGCCGTAAAAATTAGAAAATCATGATTTAGATCTCCTTGTTGAAAGCAGGAGAATAAAGATATAAAGTAAATCGAAAAACATGACTAAAGAATTGAAATCCAACCGACGGGAGTTTTTTAAAAGTGCAGCATTGGCGGGAGCCGGAATCGTAATGACCCCTGCTTTGGCAATGGGCTCAGGTGACAAAGTTCAACTAGACTCAGCCTCCACACTCCCAACCCGAAAGCTTGGAGCATTAGAAGTCTCTGGAATAGGATTAGGCTGCATGAGTATGGTGGCAGGCACTTATAATCCTACTCCTCCAAAACAGGATATGATCGCCCATCTCCGCAAGGCAGTGGAGCGCGGTGTTACGTTTTTTGATACAGCGGAAGTATATGGACCATATGGAAGCGAGGAGGTAGTGGGAGAAGGTTTAGAACCTTTTAAAGGCCAAATCAAAATCGCAACTAAAATCGGTTTTGAGATTCAAAACAACCAACGCATGGGGCGAAATAGCAGCCCTGAATCACTCAAAGGGGTGGTCGATGGTTGCTTGAAAAGACTTCGTGTGGAAACCATTGATCTGCTTTACCTGCACCGATGGGATCCACAGGTTCCAATCGAGGAAATCGCTGGTGCTTTTAAGGACATTATTGCTGCTGGTAAAGCGAAACACTGGGGACTTTCGGAAGTAGCTCCGGATACTTTGAGAAAAGCGCATGCAGAATTACCTGTTTCTGCCTTGCAAACACAGTATTCGCTGGGAGAGCGATTTCCTGAAAACCAGATTCTGGACACCTGCGAGGAGCTCGGAGTGGGTTTTGTGCCTTGGGGACCGACATTGAGATCTTTTCTGACGGGAAGATTCAATGCGTATAGCCGATTTGACAATCTGGACAGACGTTCTCAGTTGCCTTTCTTCTCACCTGAAGGATTGGAACAAAACATGCCGTTTTTGCGAATTGTGCAGGATTGGTCACAGAAAAAGGGAATTACTATGGCACAGTTTTCTTTGGCATGGCTACTTGCTCAAAAACCCTTTATTGTCCCCATACCTGGCACCATTAGCCCTCAACATCTGGAAGAAAACCTTGACGCTTTAAATATAACCTTTTCGACCAGAGAGTTAACCGAAATTCGATCCGAAATAGAAAAATTCGAATTGCTGGGTGTCCGTTCGAAGGAATCTGCTTTAATGGATCAATAGCTTCTAACCCGGTATCCCGAGCGAATTGATTATCGTCAGAGAGGCTCCTTATTTCGGCCCCATGTTTGAAGTAGAAGAGATAAGAACAAAAGTGATGGTCTTCTTGTCGAAGCGTTTTACCAGTTCAACCATTTGATTTGCGTACGACTCTTTAAAAAAATGTATTAAATTGAGTATCTGAATTTTAACCATTCATTTAGCATAAAATCTAATTTTCCATGAGTAACCAATCAACCAAACTCGATCGAAGGTCATTTTTAAAAGTCTCAGCACTTGCCGGGGGAGGGATGATGCTGAGCTTTAATTGGCTGGCAGGATGTAAACGGAACGCCGAGGAGGCATTGGGAATGCCAGAGGACTGGTTTAGAATGAATGGCTATATCCGGATTGGTGATAATGGATTGATCATTTTGATGTCTCCCAATCCGGAAGGCGGTCAAAATGTTAAAACTTCCATGCCGATGATCCTGGCCGAGGAGTTGGACGCTGATTGGACCAAGGTCATCGTGGAGCAGGCCCCTTTGGATACAGATAATTTCACCAGGCAATTTATCGGAGGAAGTCAGGCCATCCGAACGGGTTGGACCCCCTTGCGCACAGCAGGAGCTACAGCCCGGCAAATGCTGATGCGTGCCGCTGCGCAAACCTGGAACGTTCCGGTATCAGAAATCACCACGGAACAGGGATTTATCCTTCATCAACCAAGTAACAAAAAGGCACATTTTGGGGAAATGGCCAACCTTGCGGCTACTTTGCCGGTTCCCGAAGAGGTTGATTTAAAAGCAAGCCAGGACTTTAAGATCATCGGCACCTCCAAAAAGAATGTTGACCTGAATAAAATCGTCACCGGGAAACCCCTTTTCGGAATGGATTATAAAAAGGAGGGAATGCTGTATGCGATGATTATTCATCCTCCGGCTTTTGGTAATAAACTCAAATCATTTGACGATTCGCAGGCCCGGTCCATGCCCGGCGTTAGGGATATTTTTCAGTTCAAATCCCTTAGGGACGATTACAAAAGGACCTTTTTTGACACTGTGCAGTTCACCGACTTAATTGCAATCGTCGGAGACAGCACCTGGCAGGTACTTCAGGCGAAGAAATCGATAAAAGCGGACTGGGAAATTCAGGAAGGCTATGAGGAACAGCGGGACATGTTTGGTCGTGAAGCTGTCAGAGTAGTGCCAAAAGGCCTGGAAAATACGGATGCCCAGGAAATGGCGATGAAACAAGCCGCTCAAAAACCCCAAACCCAACGGAAAGATGGGGATCCCGAAGCGGTTTTCTCCACTGCTGCTAAAGTGATAGAGAGAACCTATACCGGTCCTTTTTTGGCGCACAACTGCATGGAGCCTATGAATTTTTTCGCCCATGTGGAAGAGGATAAGGTGACCTGTGCCGGGCCATTGCAAAAACCCGAATTGACTGAGCATGCCCTTTCAAGCCGATTGGGCATTCCGGTAGAAAATATTGAGATAGAAATGACCCGACTGGGTGGCGGGTATGGCCGTAGGTCCTATGCCCATTGGCTAATAGAAGCAGCGGTGATTTCCCAAAAAATGAATGCTCCTGTAAAGCTGGTTTACACCAGGGAAGACGACATGACCGGGGGCGTATACCGTTCACGTTATCAGGCTACTTACCGGGCAGCCCTCAATAAAAACAATCAATTGATTGCCTTTCATGTCAACGCAGGTGGTCTACCTGAAAACCCATTGTACGCAAACAGGTTTCCGGCAGGAGCTGTGGATAATTATTTGGCCGAAGGCTGGGAAGTGCCCTCCAATATCACTACAGGTTCCTTCCGTGCACCAAGATCCAATTTCATGGCCTGCGTAGAGCAATCGTTTCTGGATGAAGTTGCGGAGGAAGCGGGCAAAGACCCCATTGATTTCCGATTAGAACTGCTGGCAAAAGCAAAAGCAAACCCGGTAGGTGAAGGAAATGATTACGATCCGGACCGGTATGCAAAAGTTTTAGAATTGGTCAGGGAAAAAGCAAACTGGGCAAATTCAACACCAGGAGTTTCCAGAGGAGTATCGGCCTATTTCTGCCATAACAGCTACGCTGCTCAGGTCTTGGAGATGAAAATAGTCGATGGGCAGGTTCAAATCGATAAAGTCACCAATGCCATTGATTGCGGGCTTGTAGTAAACCCTGATGCGGCCAAAAACCTCTGCGAAGGAGCGGTGATAGATGGCATCGGTACGGCCATGTATGGAGAACTGACCTTTGAAAATGGGGTAGTCAGCAAATCCAACTTCGACCAATACAGGCAAATCCGGATGAAAGAGGCACCAAAATCGATCGAAACCTATTTTGTAGAAAACGGAGAGGATCCCTCGGGTCTTGGCGAACCAGCCTACCCGCCGGTTTTCGCAGCATTGGCAAATGCGCTTTATAAAGCTACAGGAAACAGGTTTTACGATCAGCCTTTTTCCAGGCAATTGAACAGCTAGCAGAGCAAAAAAGTCCTTTTGATCAATCATAAATTTATTATAATAATGCGCATTGTTTGAATTTTGTAAGCAGATTAAAATGTAAATTGTTAATTTAGAATTAAATACAAATCATATGGCACAGTTTAGTTTAAATATCAATAGCAAATCAATTCAGGTAGATGTGGATCCCAACACCCCACTGTTATGGGTACTGAGGGACCACTTAGACCTGGTGGGTACCAAATTCGGCTGCGGCATAGCACAATGTGGCGCTTGCACCGTAGATGTAGATGGAGAGGCGGTAAGGTCCTGCTCTTATCCGATCAGTGCCGTGGAAGACAAAAAGGTGGTGACCATCGAAGGCCTATCTGAAAAGGGGGATCATCCGGTACAGAAAGCCTGGCTAGAACATGATGTACCACAATGCGGGTATTGTCAGTCCGGGCAAATCATGTCTGCGGCCTCCCTTTTGGCGAAGAACCCCAAGCCAACGGACGAAGAGATAACTTCGGCAATGAATGGAAACATCTGTCGCTGCGGCACCTATACCCGGATAAAAGCAGCCATTAAAACGGCTTCCCAAACACTATAACCTACTGAAATATGACATTGCTAAATAAAAAATTAGATAGGAGATCCTTTTTAAAGGTGTCAGGCCTTGCAGGAGGTGGAATGATGTTGAGCTTTAGTTGGCTGGCCGGATGCAAACCGACACCCGAAGAAGTATTGACCATGCCAGATGAGTGGTTTGAAATCAACAGTTATATTAAAATTGGGGAAAATGGCGCAGTCACCCTTTTCAATCCGAACCCTGAATTTGGTCAAAACGTGAAAACGTCGCTCCCCATGATTCTGGCTGAGGAATTGGATGTGGACTGGAAAAACGTGTTTGTAGAGCAGGCGGATTTTTATCCGGAGCGTTTTGACAGACAATTTACGGGAGGTTCGCAAAGTGTGCGTGCAGCCTGGACACCCCTGCGCACCGCCGGGGCCACTGCCCGACAGTTGATAGTAAATGCAGCTGCACAATCCTGGAATGTTCCTGTGGCTGAAATAACAACCAATATGGGTACTGTGGAACATCAAGCCAGTGGCAAAAAGGCTGGCTATGGTGAGATGGCTTCCCTGGCAGGGACGCTGGATGGACCGGAGCCGGAATCCATCAAACTCAAGGATAATGCTGATTTCAAAATCATTGGCCATTCCAAAAAGAATGTGGATTTGCAAAAAATTGTAACAGGAAAGCCGATGTTTTCGCTGGATCATAAGGTGGAGGGAATGAAATATGCCGCCATTGTTCATCCGCCGGCCTTCGGCATGAAGCTCACATCCTTTGACAAAAGCTCAGTGACATCCCTGCCGGGTATTCAGGATGCCTTTAAAGTCAAAATTTTTAAGGATGATTATGGTAGAAACTTCTTTGATACCACTACATTCCCGGAGATCATCGCCATTGTGGGAAATTCTACCTGGGAGGTCTTGCAAGCCAAAAAAAGCCTCCAAGCTGAATGGGAAGAAGCTCCGGAAAGCACTTTTCCCATGGCGGGTAGGGGAGGTCAAACCAGAGATATTAGCGTTCCCGGAGGATTGGAGAATTCCACCACGCACAAGGAAAAGATGGCGGAATTCCAGCGCAAACCCGGAAATGTTCAGCGAAAAGACGGAGATCCGGAAGCTGCTTTCAAAAAAGCGGCCAGAGTAATTGAACGAACGTATTCCGCTCCCTTTTTGGCCCACAACACTATGGAGCCGATGAATTGTTTCGCAGAGGTGAAAGGGGATAGGGCCATCATTTACGGTCCAACCCAGGCACCAGATTTTATTATGAACGCACTTTCCAGCAGCCTGGAGCTTCCGAAAGAAAATATCCAGATCAACCTTGCCCGGATGGGGGGAGGCTTTGGTCGGCGGGCCTACAGTCACCATATGGTAGAAGCAGCATTGATTTCTCAAATAATCCAGGCACCTGTAAAAATGGTCTATACCCGGGAGGATGACATGTCGGCTGGGGTTTATCGACCCACTTACTCAGCCACCTACAGGGCTGCTCTAGACGAAAACAATAACTTGCTGGCATTGCATGTAAAGGCCGGGGGTATCCCGGAATCTCCGCTGCACGCAAACCGATTCCCTGCGGGTGCCATAGACAATTACCTGGCCGAAACCTGGCAGATAGAATCAAACATTACCATTGGTGCTTTCCGGGCACCCAGATCCAATTTTATCGCCGGGGCCGAGCAGAGCTTCCTAGATGAATTGGCAGAGGAAATGGGAAAAGATCCCATCGCATTCCGATTGGAATTACTCAAGAGGGCCGAAACCAACCCCGTGGGGGAAAACAACGATTATGATCCGAAGAGATATGCCGGAGTACTGGAACTGGTAAGAGATAAATCCGA
>NZ_CAXBOC010000041.1:0-17600 GCF_963976465.1 uncultured Cyclobacterium sp.
GGGTGACCGATACAGGTATTCGGGAAGTAAGCATTATAGGTCAGGGGATTGGTGCCGCCTTGAGGGGATTAAGACCAATCACGGAAATTCAGTACTTGGATTATCTTGTTTATGCCCTAATGACCCTTTCTGATGATTTGGCTTGTTTACACTACAGAACCAAAGGAGGGCAAAAAGCTCCGCTAATAATACGGACCAGAGGACACAGACTTGAAGGGGTATGGCATTCCGGGTCTCCCATAAGTATGATTTTAGGAAGCCTTAGAGGTATATTGTTGTGTGTACCAAGAAATATGACGCAAGCAGCGGGAATGTACAATACCTTGCTAGAGGCAGATCAACCTGCAATAGTCATCGAATCCCTGAATGGATACCGGTTAAAAGAAAAGATGCCTTCCAATATCGGGACATTTAAAGTGGCCTTGGGTAAGGCGGAAATTTTACAAGAAGGGAAGGATATTACTGTGGTAACCTATGGGTCCATGTGTAGGATTGTGATGGATGCGGCAAAGCAACTTTTCAAGATAGGGATACAGGTGGAAGTGATTGATGCTCAAACCTTGGTGCCATTTGATTTGGATGAGGTGGTTTTAAATTCTATTAAGAAGACCAATCGGGTTGTTTTCGCAGATGAAGATGTTCCCGGAGGAGCTTCTGCATACATGATGCAGCAGGTTTTGGAAAAACAAAATGCGTATTATTATCTCGATTCTCAACCCATCACCATCTCAGCAAAAGAGCATCGACCTGCCTATTCATCTGATGGGGATTATTTTTCTAAACCAAGCGTTGATGATGTAGTCGAAAAGGTTTATTCTGTCATGAGTGAATCAGACCCCAAAAAATTCCCGGAGATCTATTGATCAATCTTTTATTATTATAAGTTAACACTAAGTGAGTTCAGGTTTTTCTGTGGGAGATGGCCTTGCATTATTAACTCAGTCCTTCCAGAAAATCCACTACAATAAGAGTGAAATGGTAATTAGCGTTCTATCTGTGAAAGGGTAAAGTCAGGGGTGGAAACCACGTTACTTTCATTCAATGCCCTGTCTTTTACTTTTATTTCCAGTTTTAAAGTGTCGTTTCTAAAAACACTATTCCAACCTAAAGACAACATAGAATACCTAATTTCTCCTTCAATGGCACGTTGTTGTTCTTCTTCAAGCAAGCGAGGAAAGCGCCCGTTGAAAGTGGTAAAATAAGGAGGGTCTGACCAATTGAATTCAGTATAATTGCCTCCTCTTTTTATAAAAAATTTAACTAATATATTGTAATAGTCCTCGTTTTCAGCGACCCATAAGGTGTCTTTGATTTCTTGGTTGTTAATTAAAGGGAAAATTACCCAATCTCTATTGTTGAAATCTGGTGCATCTTCCGGGCGTTCACTATAAGTAATGAATTGCCCGGCATCATCTGTAATGTAATTGAGTTCGTTAAAAGGAGGGAAAATATCTGTGGCATTGAGCCCCAAATCCCCTTCCGCATCTCGGAAATCCAGTGTAATAATCAAAGAATCGGACCCGGAAGTTTGAACAAACTCCAGATTGTTAAAGTCAATTTGCGGCACCGTTGGAAAATCATCCGGTGGGGAAATGCATCCGACCCAAACTGAAAGTAGGAGCAGGGTAATGATGGTGTGATTTTTTAACTTCATAGGTAATCCGTAATTTTACACTTCCGCCTCTTTGAATGTAAAAATGATCAAAATTTGGGTTTTACCATAAAATAACGATGAATTCTTTTAAAAGTTTTTGTGAAAAAATTAAATCAGGGGCAATTGATGATTTTGATGCCCTGGCGATGGATTCGTTTATGTTTCAGTCTACCCGTAATAAAATTTACCGGAAGTACCTGGAAATAAGAGGTATTCAAGCTCATAACATTACTGAGGTTAGAGATATTCCCTTTCTTCCTATAGGGATGTTTAAAACTACAAAGGTGATCTCAGGGCCTGATGAGTTATTTAATTCCTATTATTCAAGCAGTGGGACAACAGGTCAAGAAAACAGTAGACATTATATTTATTCCAAAAACTTTTACCTGGAGCATTGTGTCAACAACTTTGAACGGGTTTATGGTTGCTTGGAGGGGTTTAATGTTTTGGCTTTGCTCCCTTCTTATCTGGAAAGGGAGGGTAGCTCCTTGGTAGACATGGCTGCTCATTTTATTAAGAAAAGTAAATCCGCTCAATCAGGCTTTTATTTGTATGAGCATGAAGCTTTATTGGGGAAAATGGAGCAGTTAAGAAAAGATGGAAGAAAAACATTGTTGCTTGGTGTGACTTTTGCACTTTTAGATTTAGCAGAAAAGATCAAAGAGCAGGAAGATTTTGGGGATTTGATCGTTATGGAAACGGGAGGGATGAAAGGAAGGAGGAAGGAGATGATCAGAGAGGAAGTGCATCAATTGCTCCGGGCAGCATTTAAGGTGCCTCATATTCATTCGGAATATGGCATGACGGAGCTTATGTCGCAGGCCTATTCTCCCGGGGAAGGTAAATTTTGGTGTTCACCTTTTATGAAGGTTTTGATACGAGATGTTTATGATCCCTATACCTATACTTCAGGCAGAACAGGAGCGATAAATGTTATAGATTTGGCCAATTTTCACTCTTGTTCTTTTATTGAAACAGAAGATTTGGGTTTGGAAAACAAGGATGGAAGCTTCACCGTTTTAGGGAGGATGGACAATAGTGAAACAAGGGGCTGTAATTTAATGATCAATTAATTTTGTATTTATTTAGTATTTGTACATATTTGACTTAAATCATTCGATAATTATGAAAACTTTAATGACAATTTTGGTGGCTTGTGCGATTTTGGTATTGTCTTCATGCGCTTCAAGCAAACCCTGTCCCGCCTATGCGAAGACAGGGAGTGTAGAAGTAAATGGTTAGGGATAAGGTGGTTATTTAATAATCTGCGTACTTTTTAATGTCTTCTGCAGAGATACTCTTGCCGCCGAGAATTACCAATCTTTCAATTACATTTCTAAGCTCCCGGATATTTCCTGTCCAAGGGAATTCCTGTAGCTTTTGAATGGCTTCTTTATCTATCTCTTTTTTAGTGGTACCATATTCTGCGGCAATATCTCCCAAGAATTTGTCTACTAGCATTGGTATGTCTTCACTTCTGTCCTTCAGTGGAGGGACTTGGATGAGTATGACGCTAATTCTATGGTAAAGGTCTTCTCTGAAATTGCCATCAGAAATTTCTTGCTTTAGGTTTTTATTGGTAGCTGCCAATACCCGGACATTCACTTTAATGTCTTTGTCACCACCTACACGAGTGATTTTGTGTTCTTGTAAAGCCCTGAGTACTTTTGCTTGGGCAGAAAGACTCATGTCACCAATTTCATCCAGGAAGAGCGTCCCTCCATTGGCTTGTTCAAATTTCCCTTGGCGCTGTTTATTGGCGGAGGTAAAGGCACCTTTCTCATGGCCAAACAATTCACTTTCAATTAATTCGGCAGGTATTGCGGCACAGTTGACAGCTATGAAGGGTGCTTTTTCTCGGTTGCTTTTTTGATGAATCCAGTGGGACACCAATTCCTTACCTGTGCCATTGGGTCCGGTAATCAAAACTCTGGCATCTGTTGGAGCTACCTTTTCTATGGTTTCTTTTACAATAGAAATAGCTTTGGATTCACCCACCATGTCTAGCTTCTTAGAAAGCTTTTTCTTAAGCACTTTGGTTTCTTGTACCAATTCTTTTTTGTCCAAAGCATTCCTCACTGTAAGCAACAGTCGGTTTAAATCCGGAGGTTTGGGGATAAAGTCGAAAGCACCTTTCTTGGTAGCTTCCACGGCAGTTTCTATTGATCCATGGGCTGAAATCATGATAAACTGAGGTTGCTTGCTTAGCTCGGCTGCTTTGGAAAGGACTTCCATGCCATCCATTTTGGGCATTTTGATATCGCAAAGAACCAAATCAAAATCCTCGTTATTTAGCATTTCGAGACCTTTTACGCCATCTTCGGCTTCATATATTTCGTACTTTTCGTACTCAAGAATTTCTTTCAGTGTGGACCTGATGACTTTTTCATCATCAATTATCAAGATTTTCGGCATGTTTACAGCTATCCGTTTTTTTAGTAAAATTAAAAGTGCAGGCTTATAAGCCGGGTTCTGTTACTCCTTTCAAAGTGTTTGCCATTTATCTAGCCTTTTCTTCACAGAAAAGGTCCAACGACCTACCCACTCCGGTTATCTAAGTAGATTTGGACGAGTAGCCCAATGACCGGAGCCTATTTGGTCTTTCAACCCATAAGGTTTGCCTTGCAATACCGGTCACCCGGTACCCGGTGGGCTCTTACCCCACCATTTCACCCTTACCCCATTTGGATAACCAGCCGGGGCGGTTTCTTTTCTGTGGTACTATCTGTTATTTTGGTATTCCTACCAAAACACCTTCCCGTTAGGAAGTATGGTACTCTATGTTGCCCGGACTTTCCTCTTTTCCTGATGATATCATCAAGAACAGCGACAAACCAGCCTGCACTTCACAAAAATAAATTAAATAAAGCCATAATTCACAATGATATCGGTTTTTATTAATGGTTTACCCTTTTCATATCCATTAAATCTATTTCTCCCTTCAAATTTATTGAGTATCTTTCTATTAGGTATGTGATAATTTAACTGACAAAGGGCTATGAAAGGTTTATTCAAAGGATTAATCGCGGGATATGGTGCCTACAAATTAGGTGGAGGATGCTTCAGTACTGTATTGATTTTTATTTTGCTTTGGTTCCTTTTGGGGCAATGTACATAAGCTTGTGATTTTAAAAGTGTGTAGGACTTATTAGGCTATAGGTTAATTTTTATTTTTAACCTATTTAGGAAAACTATACCTTTGTAAAAAAATGAGCATATGATATTAGTTGGTAATGCGGTAATCAGTGATGATATAAAAGAACAATTTTTTGTTTGTGATCTGGAAAAGTGCAAAGGAGCCTGTTGTGTGGAGGGAGATGCCGGGGCGCCTCTTTTAGATGATGAAATAGAAATTCTTGAAAAAGATTACCCTTCCATAGCCCCATTTCTTACAGATGAAGGTAGAAAAGCAATTGCTGACAAAGGAACATGGGTAATCGACCAAGAAAATGAAAAAGGGACGACTACTATCGGTGAAAATGGAGCCTGCGCATTTGCTACAACGGATGAAAAAGGAATTTTGAAATGTGGAATAGAAGATGCCTACAATCACGGCGAAACCACTTTTAAAAAACCTGTTAGCTGTCATTTATACCCCATTAGGATCACCAGGTATGATGAATATGAGGCCTTGAACTATGATCGCTGGGAAATTTGTGATCCTGCCTGCTCATTAGGAAACTCCTTAGGGGTACCGCTTTATAGGTTTTTAAAAGGAGCGCTTATAAGGAAGTATGGAGAAGAATGGTATGCAGAGCTTCTTGAGGAAATCGGAGTGGAGGAATAATCCCTCCTGTGTTTTATTAAGAGCCTTTGTATTTAAAGCTTTATTTTTTTACGAGTCTTACTATTTTCCATCCATCTATTTCCTTTAGTTGTACCCAACTAAAGTTTTCATCGGTTTGGGGTAATTTCTTTTTACTTTTCATTATCCAAATGGACCTATGTGGAGCTGATGAAGTAATCCAATCAGGGTTTGACTCCATGTTTATAAGTTGAGATTTCCAGCTTTGATCTTGTTGAAATTGGGTTTCTCTATTTAAACTTTCGTCTCCATCAAAAACAGATATTACCTGAAGATTGGAATTGAAAAGTCCTGATGGCATACGTTTATCATAAATGTAAACACGGGATTCAGCTTGTTCATGATCTAAAATCCAATCCGTGACGCGATGGGTATCGTTAATGACTCCCGGGTTTTGGCTCAAGAAATAGGTAGACATGCACGTTAGACCTAATGTAAAAATAAAGGCTGAAATTACTGTTCGATCTAATTTTCTGATATTTACCTGCTGTATAGTGACCAAAAGAGAAGCGAGTATAAACCAGATGAAATAATATTTATAATTAAGGGAAATTCTAGTGTCCATTAATGGCAAGCTTAAAAGGGTAATCATCAGTACTATGTGGTAAGCGGATTGAAACCTCTCCCATATCTTATGCTGGGTAGGTTTCAGCTTTTCCCAATAATAAATTGTACCAATTGCCAACCCAGGGTAAATGGGTAAAATATACAAAACCAATTTTGATTGGCTCATAGAGAAAAATAACAAAGGCAAAAGTACCCACATAAGCAGAAGGGTGCCATTGTTTTGAAAATCTTTCCATCTAACGGGGAATTGCTTGAATAATAGGATTACCCAAGGAAAAGCAGTTCCCAATAAAACAGCGATGTAAAACCAAAATGGTTGCCCCCTTTGGAAAGTGTTTGTTGCAAACCGTTGGATAGTGTGTTTAAAAAGAAAATAATTTAAAAATCGGGCATCCTCCAAATACAAATACACAAACCAACTTAATCCTATTGCCAACATTAAAAAAATGCCTATTACATGTATCTTCCAAGATCCGAGATTCTGTTTTTGCACCAATCCCTGAAACAAGCTGACCATAGCCGGTACAATTAATACCACAGGTCCTTTGGTCAAAAAACCAAAGCCAAGGAATACATAACATAAGATAAGAAGAATGGGTTTTTGTTTCTTACAATATAAAAACCAAAAATACATGGTTGCAGTGACAAATAAAGTCAAATACATGTCAGTCGTCAGGGCCCTACTACCTATAATCAAAGTAGGAAACGAGGCATAGAGCATAGCCGCGAGGAATGCTTGATTTGGGTTGTTAAAAAAGACCAGTGCGATCTTATAAACTAGCCAAATCAATATCAAAGCGGCCAATTGGAGAAACAGGCGGGCAGAAAAAGCCGAAGTGCCAAAAAGCTTAAAGCTGAGAGCTGTCAGCCAATAAGTTACTGGAGGTTTATGGAAATGATAGATGCCCATCAATTGTGGATGTAATAAGTCACCATTAGTTAGCATTTCTTTGGAAATCTCAGCATATCTTGCCTCACTCGATTCTGTTACCGACCATGAACCAAGGTTAAAGAATAAGGCCAAACCTGTAAATAAGATTAGAAGAAAGAGTCGGATTCTTTTTAACCTGTATAAGTAAGGTTGTCGACTGAGATTTACTTTTCCAGAATTAATCATAAGGTTACGCAAATAGACGATGATACCAAACGCTTGGCCGATAAACAAAACACTGTCTTTTCTATAGATGGCATAGGAAGCGATGAGTAGTGCACCAACTAGGCTAATGTACCAAAAAGCTAATGGAAACTCAGCCTTCCTTTTCTTTTCTGCATGGCGCCATTGTACAACAAAACGTAAGGTGAATATGGCTTGACCAAAGGTGCCCCAGGTTAATAAAACCTTACTAATCTCAGGGTTATTTACCAATATAAAAAAGTCATAATGTGCTACAAATAGCAGGTAGAGTAAAAAAAACAGGGGAAGAAGCAAAAAAACCAACCTTAATGTAGTGGTAAAAGCTTTCCATGCGTTGAGGATCTGTAAATTACGGATATATATATAGTAACCTATCAACTGTCCCCCAACGATAACCATATCCTCACGGAAGGTCCCATAAACAAGCAGGAGGAAAGAAGCCATTAAACTCAATTGCCAAAAAATCACAGGAGACAATACTTTACCTGCCTTTTCCGACTTAACAAGCTGAATTAAGAATCTGGCAGAGAAAAGTCCTTGGGCAAGAAACCCAATTCCAAGTAAAGGCCAATTTTTCACATTATGCCAATTTTGTCTTTTCTGATGGAACTTTCAGAAATGATATAGGGAGTTTTTCTTTTCATCATCCATCTGATTGCTAAAGTATCTTGCAATGGAGACAATAGTCGATTCCAAACGTTAAATTTTGACCTCCCTGTTAACCTAGGGTAATGATTAATAGGGACTTCGGTAATGTTTTTTCTTTGAAGTAACGCCAATGCAGGAAAGAAACGGTGGTTACCTTTAAAGAAGGGCATGTCTAAAGCCACTTTTCGTCGAATTATTTTTAGGGGACAACCTGAATCGCTAATGTTATCGTGTAGCAAGGAATTCCGAAACCAATTGGCAAATTCTGAAGCTATTTTTTTTCCTCGGCTGTCTCTCCGGACTTGTCGTTTTCCAGTTACCAGGTCGTAATTATGAATAAGGGGCTCCAGTTTTAAAAAGTCAGATGGATTGGTTTGTAAATCAGCATCTATATACCCCACCCACCAGGTGTCTGCGGTTTGAAACCCTGCCCTAATGGCAGCACTAAGCCCAGTGTTTTTATCAAATGATATGTAATTCGCAAAATCATATTGAGAGCAAGCTTTTTTAATCTGAACCAAACTAGCGTCGGTTGAACCATCATTTACAAAAAGAATACTAGCAGTTAAATTGGTATGGTTAAGGTAATTCTCAAAAGCAGGGATAATCATTTTAATACCAGCCTCTTCATTGAAAACCGGAATAATTATGGTGATACTATTAGGCGTTTCTTTCATAGTGAAATGGTTAAAACTGTAATTATAGTCTATTCTCAGCACTGCTATTACTGAAATTATTTTTTTGAATAACCATAGTATTTAATTAATCAGTGGCATTTATCAACAAATCGCCCTTCCCTTTTGGGAGTGTCTTTTTTATTCCTATATCCAATAAAACCTATGCTTTACCTATGCTTTGTTTTACCTTGAAGAAAGATATCCTGTGCAAGGTAAATTAAGGTCAACTGGCCTGTTGTGGATTCTGAGAACTTAAACCTAGAATTCAATTTAAAATTCCCGGAGAAGAGCTCCTCCCTAGCTGCGCTGAAGGTGTGGGGATAAGGGTGAAGGTTTTCTACCGAAAAAGCTGACTTGACTTGTATCTGCTTAGTAAGATTTTAATTGATCAAATGTGGTAATGAATTTGGAAGATATTTTGAATTTTAGAATCGTATTGAAAAAAAATGAGTAGAATTTTCAAATTCGTAGCTTATAGTCCAACCATTTTGTTTGCATATTTCCTTAACAATAGCCAAACCCAAGCCACTATTCGTGGTAGCGGTAGTACTTATTGAAAATCTTTTAAAAAGTGCTTTTTCTTCTAATTTGTGTTTACCGGAATTTGAAACAATCAAAACCCTATTGAATAATTTAACTGTAATAGATTCACCGACAGGAGTATGTCTGATTGCATTGGAGAGTAAGTTGTTGACTAAAGTTTCCGCTAAGAATTTATTGCAAGAAACGGTTTCAAAATCTCCGATTTGTTTTTCAAACTTGATATTTCTCTCTTCAATATAATCATGGAGCAAGTCCACACTTTTATTTAGAAGAACTAGGAAATCTACATTTTCCAAATCGCCAAACTGGCTATTTTCAATTTTGGCAAGTAAGAGAAGGTTTTTATTTACCCGAGTTAATCTGGATAATGGGAGTTGAATTTCTTGTATTAAATCAGCATATTCCTGCGAGAGACTTTTCTGCTGAAGGAGAATGTCCAACTTAGATTTTACTAAAGCGATAGGTGTTTGGAGTTCATGAGAAGCATTCGCAACAAAGGATTTTTGCTGGTTATACGCATTTATACTTTGATTGATAAGGGCACCAATGGTTTGATTCAATTCATTAAATTCCTCAATCTCACTTTCTTCAAATACCACCTTTTTTTCCTCATTGATATCAAATTCCCTTAACTTGGAGAGGGTAAGGTAAAAGGGTTTCCAAACTTTTTTTGAGATGCTTTTATTCAACCGGATAAAGCCAAAGACTAGGAACCCATACATCAGTAAAGTAATTAAACCAATTGCAAAAATTGTTTCATAGGATTCCTCGATTTTGGTTTCGACGTTTAGTAAATAAGGCTTTTTATTTATTTCTATTACAGATTGCAATCCTCGAAAACGATCCCATTCCTGTTCATATTCATTGTATTTGGTGATTTCATAGATGCTGTCAGGTTTGGATGGAAGGTTGTTTATACTAGTGATGGTGGAACTTGGCTGTAAAATATTCCATGTATTAAGTATCGTTTCTAGATCCTGATCTGATACATGTACCTGATCAAATCTATTTTCTATCCGCTCCATTATTATCTCATGATTGTCGTCGATTTCGGTTACCCAAATCCAATCTACCACCAGAAAATAACTGGGGATACTAAGCACCAAAATAGCAAGAGAATAAATCGAAAATGCCTTAAAAGGACCATCCAGAAGTTTATGATGTTTCCCATTTGTATCCCGTTCCATAGATGGTTTTAAGGTAGCCGCCATAGTTTTGTTCATTTAGCTTTTTCTTAAGATTTTTCACATGGGCGTATACAAAATCAAAGCTATCAAACATGTCCGCTACATCTCCTGACAAATGTTCTGCCAATGCGCTCTTGGACAAAACCCTGTTTTTGTTTCCTATAAAAAATAATAATAATTGGTATTCCTTTCGGGTAAGGACTATGGGTAATGAATTTATTGTTACTGTTTTAGAAAGTAGGTCAATTTTTAGCTCGTTAAATTCAATTAAATTGGAGGAATCAAATTGCTTCCTCCGTATGACGGAGTGGATTCGAGCTGCCAATTCAGAATGATGAAAAGGTTTGGCTAAATAATCGTCAGCACCAATATTCAGGCCTTTTATTTTGTCTTCTAAAGCATTTTTAGCAGAAATTATGATTACACCATCCTGCTTGTTTTGGCTACGCAACTCTTTTAAGATTTGAAAGCCATCTCCTCCTGGTAGCATGAGATCGAGCAAAATACAATCGTACATGTACAAGCTTATTTTTTCTAATGCAGAATAAAAATCATAAGCTACTTCGCAAAGGTAATTTCCCGAAGTCAAGTAATTGACAATGTCTGTTGCCAATTCTTTCTCATCTTCTATTACCAGGATTTTCATGGTTTTAAGATATAAATTTATATTGAAGACTTAAAGCATTTATCAAAGTACAGGAAATAAACCCATTTATTTTATTCAAACCCGAAATGCCCAATAGATCTTCTATTTTAATATGAAATCACTTTCAGGTATCAAAATTTTGTAAAATGGGTTATAGGGATTGTCAAAATTGCAAGTCTATTACCGTTTGGACGAAAAAAAAACCGAAAATTGCAATAGTAAAAATGACTGTTGCAGTTTTCGGTTAAAAGGAAATGATTATTTATATACAAAAATACAATCAAGATGAAGTTTTTTCCACCTTTGATTGTAAATAGCATCTGTTAATTAAACCTTACAATGTCAGCTCCAAGCGCATTCAGGCGCTGGTCAATGTATTGATAGCCTCTATCAATTTGTTCAACGTTGTCGATTATTGAAACACCCTCAGCGGACATGGCCGCAATCAAAAGTGATACCCCCGCTCTTATGTCTGGTGAAGTCATTCGGATACCCTTTAGCGGATACTTTCTGTCCAGGCCTATTACAGTGGCTCTGTGCGGGTCGCAAAGGATGATTTGGGCCCCCATGTCAATTAATTTGTCCACAAAAAACAACCTGCTTTCAAACATTTTTTGATGAACCAGAACAGTTCCTTTGGCTTGGGTAGCCACCACCAGCACTATGCTTAGTAAATCAGGGGTGAAACCCGGCCATATGGCATCTGAGACAGTTAAAATAGAGCCGTCTATAAAAGTTTCTATCTCAAAATGTTTCCTTGCAGGGATGTAGATGTCATCTCCTTTGATTTCCAGGTGAATACCCAGTCTTCTGAAAGTGTCGGGTATTATTCCTAGTTTGTCAACCATAGCATCCTTGATAGTGATCTCAGATTGGGTCATAGCAGCTAAGCCAATAAAGGATCCAATCTCTATCATGTCAGGAAGGAGGGTATGCTCTGTACCTTTTAGATTTTTCACCCCATCAATTTCCAATAGGTTAGAACCAATGCCGGATATCTTACCTCCCATGCTATTGATCATTAGGCAAAGTTGCTGTATGTATGGCTCACAGGCCGCATTGTATAGGGTGGTCTTTCCCTCAGCCATTACGGCAGCCATAATGATATTGGCTGTACCTGTGACTGATGCCTCATCCAATAACATATAGGTCCCTTTTAATTGACTGGCATCAATTTTATAGAGTTCATTTTTAGCATCATAATGGAATTTTGCACCAAGCTTTTGAAAACCCGTAAAATGCGTATCCATACGTCTTCTTCCAATCTTGTCACCACCGGGTTTAGAAATTCGGCCTTTTCCAAACCTTGAGAGTAATGGGCCTAGAAGCATCACTGATCCTCTTAGGCTGGAAGCTTTCTCCAGATACTCTTCAGTTTCTAGGTAAGAAAGTTTAATATTCTTGGCTGTAAAGGAATAGCTTTCAGGTCCTCGTTTTTTTACGACCACTCCCATGTCTGAGAGCAGTTCAATTAGTTTATTTATATCCCTGATGTTAGGGATTTTATTGATGATAACCTCCTCAGATGTAAGCAATACGGCACAGAGGATTTGCAAGGCTTCGTTTTTAGCGCCTTGGGGAGTGATTTCACCTTTAAGTTTCGTCCCTCCATTTACCCGAAATGATGCCATTAATTTCTTCTTTTTTTGCTATTAGAACCGTTATTTCTTCTTTTTCCTCCGGAATAATTCCTTCTTCCACCACTGTTGGAGTTGTTTCCCGAATTATTTGGAACATTGCTTTTGAAATCCCTACGCATGCTGGTTTCAAAAAGTCCGTTTTCTTTGACTTTTTCGAGGTCAATGTGGAGTTTACCTTTGGAGAGGGATTTGATGTCATCAATAATGATGGCATCATCAAAGTTTTCACGATTCCAGGTAGAGTGAAAGCTTCGCATCAATTGTCCGATATAAATCAAAGCGGTTTCTTGCTCCTGATCATCTTCTATTTCAATAGCTTTTGCTATTAACTTTTCAATATTTCTTCCATAGTGCTTGTATCGAACTTCTCCTTTAGGATAACCAATCGGAAGCGGTTTTTTACCCAGTAGTTCTTTTTCCGGCATTGGGAAAGGAGAATCCACTTCGAGTGAGAAATCTGACATAATGTACATATCGTCCCAAAGCTTTTGATCACTTTCGGTTTTTAATAATGGATTGAGTTGTTTCATCAACTCCACCAATGCGTATGCGTATTCTGTCCGTTTCTCTTGATCGGGAACAGTTTTTACATAATCCACTAATTTCTGGATGTTTTTTCCGTATTCTTTCAAAATAACTTTGTTTTTAGGCTTTTCATTATTTACCATGATACCTGCTTTTAAGTTTCCTGAACTTTTCTCAATATACTAAAAAAAAATGCATTAGTTAAGTCTCAGGTGCTTCCGGTATCTATGATCATTTGCTATTCTACTATGCGAAGCTTTGCAAAGCTAAGTAATAATGTTTTATCTCCAAAATGCTCGAAATGAATATGTGCTTTTCTATTGGTACCCTCGGTTTCAATGCCATGTACTTTTCCAAAGCCAAACTTAGGGTGCTCCACCTTCATTCCTTCTTTCAAATTATTGGTGTTGGAGGGTTTAAAGTTAGGTCCGGGGTCATGTAATTTGCTCGTTGTATTTCTAATGGCCGGCTTTTTCTTAAGTCCAACAAAGCCTTGTTTTCCCTCACTTTCCCTAAAACTACTGGAAAGTTTACTGCTTAGTTTTTTATTGACCTTGATAAATGTTGGGTCAATTTCTTCCAAAAACCTACTGGGCTCACAATTAAGCAATCTTCCATAACGGTACCTCGTCAGGGCATAACTGAAGTACAACTTCTCCATGGCCCTGGTTGTAGCTACATAAAACAATCGCCTTTCTTCTTCCAGGTCTTCTCTGCTTTGCATCATCATCTGGGAAGGAAAAAGATCTTCTTCCATTCCTACCACAAACACATACTTAAATTCGAGACCCTTGGAGGAGTGAATGGTCATCATGGTAACCGTATCCTGATTGTTTTTGTTTTGGTCTTCATCTGTCAGTAGGGCAATTTCCTGAAGAAAAGCACCTAATGATTTGTCTTCATTTTCCGGATTGGCTACATACTCCTTGATGGCGTTGAGCAATTCCTGAACGTTCTCATACCTGTTGAGTCCTTCAATGGTTTTGTCTTCATACAAATCTCGCAAAAGCCCCGATTGCTTGGCGATAGATGTGGCCGCTTCAAATGCATCTTTTCTTTCCACTTCCATTTTGAAGCTTTTGATCATGGTGCAAAAATCTGTGACTGCATTTGCACCTCTGCCCGATAAGAAACTCTGGCTATTGTTAAGCACTTTCCACAATGAAATATCATGTTCATAGGCGCCCACCATAAGTTTTTCAACACTGGTGTTTCCTATACCTCTTTTGGGGTAATTAATGATTCTTTTAAAAGCTTCTTCATCTTCATGGTTGACCACAAACCTAAAGTAGCCCATGAGGTCTTTGATCTCTTTCCTCTGGTAAAATGAAAGTCCGCCAATAATTCTATAAGCGATTCCTGACTTTCTCAGGGCTTCTTCCATAGACCTGGACTGGGAGTTTGTCCGGTACAAAATGGCAAAATCACTATTGCTTAATTGCTTGTTATTTTTTTCTTCAAAAATAGTCGCTGCCACCATTCTGCCTTCTTCATTGTCTGAAGAGGCTTTCATCAATTCAATTAAATCTCCGGAATCATTTTGAGTCCAAACATTTTTTTTGAGTTGTGATTTGTTTTTGGCAATGATAGAGTTGGCGGTTTCTACAATGTTCTTGGTTGACCTGTAGTTTTGCTCCAGCTTAACGACCAAAAGGTCTGGATAATCTTTTTCAAAATTCAGAATGTTCTGAATGTCAGCCCCCCTAAAGGCATAAATACTTTGCGCATCATCTCCCACCACGCATATGTTCTGATGAACGGCAGCAAGTTTTTTAGTGATCAGGTATTGGGAAAGGTTGGTGTCTTGAAACTCATCCACCATCACATATCGAAACCTTTGCTGGTATTTGTTCAATACATCAGGATGGTCCCGAAACAAGATGTTGGTATTGAAAAGCAAGTCGTCAAAATCCATGGCTGAGGACCTAAATAGCCTGTTTTGGTAGACCTTATAGATTTCTCCCATTTTTGGTTTCATGGCAGCTTCATCATCAGCGATAATATAAGGGTCGTTAAGGTATGCCTGCCAGCCGATCAGCCTATTTTTAGCCCCGGAAATTCTGGAAAGTACCGTATTGGCCTTGTAAACCTTATCGTCCAATTTCATCTCTTTAACAATGGATCTGATAAGTGATTTGCTGTCGTCACTGTCATAGATCGTGAAATTGCTCGGATAACCTAATTTTTGAGCTTCCACACGTAGGATTTTAGCAAAGACAGAGTGAAATGTTCCCATCCAGGTGTTTCTCGCCTCCAAGCCTATCAGCTTCTCAATACGCTGCTTCATTTCACTGGCAGCCTTATTGGTAAAGGTTAAGGAGAGGATCTGAAAAGCATCTACCTTTTTTTCGTGAATTAAATGGGCAATTCTGTAAGTTAGCACTCTGGCTTTTCCTGACCCTGCGCCTGCAATAATCATTACCGGGCCTTCAGTTTTTTTTACAGCTTCAAGTTGAGGAGGATTAAGGGTGGCTAAATATTCCATATTCTATTCAATTTACTTTTTTCCAGCTAAGTGATTGTAGCCGGTTCAAAGTTATCAATTCTTTTTCAGCTTACGTTCAGATACAATTTAATTGTCAATGATTATAAAACTGAAAAGGATGTTTAATTGGTTCTGTTTTCTTTATGAATGCTTTTATACAGTCAACTACTACCTTAAAAAAAACTACCTTAGATAAGGTTGTTTGAAAGGTAATAGGTCAAGGTAGTTATTAATTATGGTTTTTTTTGCTTCCACCTATTGTGTGACCATAAATAAAGAGAGGGTTCATCTCGTATATTTTTTTCTAATAGGTTGATAAATTTATCAGTAATGGAATGCTGCTCATGATCCAGGTAAGGAGGTTGGCTTAAAACCTGATATTCAAAAATATAATGTCCTCTTTTGGGTTTGCTTGTATGTGCATAAATAACTTTAGTGTTGAATTTTTTGGCCAGTTTTTCTCCTCCTTCAAAAAAAGCAGTTTCCCGATTCATAAATGGAGTCCAATACCTGATGTCAGATAAATTGGGGCGCTGATCGGCAGCCAAAACGATGAGCCTAGGCTTATTTCGATTTCTCAAAAAAGTACGTTGAAAGGATTTTCTTTCAGTAAGAATTGCTCCAAAACGACAGCGCATGGACTTCATTAGTTTTTCAAAAAATGGAGCACTCAACTTTGTGTAAACTGTTTCGCACTTTTCACCCATATTGGAAGAAGCCGTTAAAAGGTGTCCTTCCCAATTAAAAAAATGTCCACACATCCCTATCACAATTTCTCCATTGTCTACATTGTCAGTCACCAAGTTTGAATTTTTGGTAACAAACCTTCGATGGAGTTCTTTTTTACCCATGGTCAGCAGTTTGATCGTTTCTGCCATGGAGTCAGTAAAGTTTCTATAAAATTTCCTAGCTATAGCTTTTACTTCCGCATCACTTTTTTCGGGGAAACCATTTTTGATATTGTTCAGGACTACTTTTTTTCTATACCCAATTACATAATAGGCTAAAAGGTAAAAGAGGTCCGAAAAAATAAACAGGACTATCAGTGGTAGTTTGGAAAACAGCCGAAATAAGAGCATATTACTTTTTGCGAGGTTTAATGAGAAATCATCCCGGGTCAAAATAATGAAATATTAGTGACTTTCTTGAGGAAAATTAGTTATAAATAAACCCAATTAGTAATTTTATGGTCTATGTCCGAAGCTCAAAGAAAAAAATATTCAGATAAAGATAAAAACAACATTTTTGATCATGAATTCATGCCTCATATAGATTCCATGTACAATTTCGCGTACAGGTTGACTTTCGATGAGGATGATGCCAAAGACTTGGTGCAGGATACTTATCTCAAGGCTTACCGATTTATCAACTCTTTTGAGAAAGGCACCAATGCCAAAGCTTGGTTATTCAGGATATTAAAAAACAGTTTTATCAATGAATACCGCAAGAAAAGCAAGCAACCCGCAAAGGTAGATTATCAAGAGGTTGAAACTTATTATAACTCAGAGAATGTTGATTATAATATGACCTCTGATTTGAGGGTGGATGCGGTTAAAGATATGCTAGGTGATGAGATTTCAAATGCATTGAATAGCCTTGCTGTCGACTTCAGGACCGTGATTATTCTTTGTGACTTGGAAGGTTTTACTTATGAGGAAATGGCAAAGATTTTGGATATCCCTATAGGCACGGTCAGGTCAAGACTTCATCGCGCAAGGAACCTTTTAAAGGATAAACTTCGTTCCTATGCTGGAAACATGGGGTATGATACTGAAGAAGAATAAAAAAAGCATCGAAAACACTTAAAATGGACAAGAATCAAAATACATCCAACAAAAGAAAGGAAAACTGTAGTGATGAAAACAAGTGCTTTGAACTTTTGGAAAGCATTTTGGATGGGGAAGGCACGGCTGATTCAAAAGAAATCCTAAATGAGAAAATCGCTAAATGTCAGCCATGTTTTGAGCATTATACCAAATTGCTTGATCAGGCATACTTAAAAAAAGCTCAACCAAATCCTTATATCTAAATGAACCAACAGTTTTGATGAAACCTGCAGGGTTATAAGCACTAGTTCCAGGCAACAAT
>NZ_CAXBOC010000042.1:0-17572 GCF_963976465.1 uncultured Cyclobacterium sp.
GACGGTGATGTGAATGTTGCCTGCGCAGTAGCTTGTCCTACTGAAGCCCTTGTTTTTGGTGACATGAATGATTCCCAATCTAAAGTTTCTAAGATGCTTAAAGTCGAAGAAAATTCCACTAGTGCTTTGAAAGAAGTAAATGAGGAAAGAGCATACCATGTGTTAGAGGAAATCAATGTCAGCCCTAATGTTTGGTATTTTACCAAGATCAGAAATAAGGACAAAAACGAAGCTTAAAAAAATAAAACGATAAGATATGCAGGTTACTTCACCCGTACGCGATCCGCTTATTACCGGCGGTAAGACTTACAAGGACGTCACCAATGATATTGCCAGGCATGTAGAAGGTAAACCTACCAAAGGTTGGCTCCTAGGATTGGCAGTGTCCTTGGCTGTACTTTTGCTCGGCAGTTTAGCATTGGTAGCTACACTGTGGGAAGGAATAGGAATGTGGGGACTTAATAAAACTGTAGGCTGGGCCTGGGATATCACCAACTTTGTGTGGTGGGTAGGTATTGGTCATGCAGGTACGCTTATATCCGCAGTATTATTGCTTTTCAGGCAGAAATGGAGAACATCCATTAACCGAGCGGCGGAAGCCATGACAATTTTTGCTGTTATTTGTGCGGCACTTTTCCCTTTGATACACATGGGGAGACCTTGGATCGGTGCAATTTGGGTATTTCCTTTACCCAATACATATGGTTCTTTGTGGGTTAACTTTAACTCCCCTTTACTATGGGATGTTTTTGCCATCTCTACATACTTTTCTGTATCCTTGGTATTCTGGTACATCGGATTGATTCCTGATTTTGCTACCATTAGAGACCGGGCAACAGGTATTCGAAACACCATTTACGGAGCCTTGAGTTTCGGATGGGACGGTGGTGCCAAAGCTTGGATGAGGTATGAAAGTGTTTCATTGATTTTGGCAGGTTTGGCTACACCCCTTGTACTTTCGGTACATACGATCGTATCCTTTGACTTTGCCACTTCGGTAATTCCCGGATGGCACACCACAATCTTCCCTCCTTATTTCGTAGCAGGTGCGATTTTCTCAGGTTTTGCAATGGTATTGACCTTGATGATTGTCACGCGAAAAGTTTTTAAACTTGAGGATTATATCACTATGGGGCATATTGAATTGATGAATATTGTAATCATCATTACAGGTTCCATCGTAGGTATTGCCTATATCACAGAGTTCTTTATGGCTTGGTATTCAGGTGTAGCTGCAGAACAATATGCTTTTGTGAATAGGATGTTTGGTCCTTATTGGTGGGCTTACTGGTCCATGATGACCTGTAATGTAATTTCCCCACAATTGTTCTGGTTCAAGAAAATTAGAACTTCCATTGTAGCAACTTTTATCCTTTCTCTTATTGTAAACATTGGAATGTGGTTTGAAAGATTCGTTATTATCGTTACCTCCCTTCACAGAGATTTTCTTCCTTCTTCTTGGGTTATGTTCTATCCGACCATAACTGATGTAGGACTTTATCTATTTACCTTTGGTTTCTTTTTTACAGCTTTCTTATTATTCGCTAAATTCTTCCCGGTAATAAACATGGCTGAAATCAAATCTGTATTGAAATCTTCATCTGAAAAAATAATTAAATAATCATGGAAAGAGACAAAAACTTTATCCTGGGGATCTTTGATGATGAGGACATTCTTAAGAATGCTGTCAGAGAGATAAGAGCTGCAGGAATCAAAATACACGAGGTATTTTCTCCATATCCGGTTCATGGATTAGAAGAAGAACTTGGCTATAAAAGAAGCCGATTACCTATTGCTGCATTTTTATTCGGATTATTAGGTACTACCTTGGCATTGACCATGCAGTTTTATATGATGAAATTTGATTGGCCAATGATTATTGGGGGTAAGGATCATGCCGCTTTCCCTGATTTCATTCCTGTTTCTTTCGAGTTAACCGTTCTTGTTGCCGCTTTTGGTATGGTCACCGTATTTATGGTTAGTAGTAATCTTAAACCCTGGGGACAACCAAGAATCTTTGACTTAAGAAGTACTGATGACAAGCACGTTATGGCCATAGATATCGCCAATAATGCAGCTGTTGATTTGGAAATAATTAAAGGGGCTCTTAAGAATTCAGGAGCAACGGAGGTGAACAGTAAAAGTTTTGAATAAGTAATCTGTAGCAAATGAAAATTTTATCATCAATATATTCAATAGCTGTAGTGGGGATATCCTTAGGATTTGCTTCCTGCAAAGCTGAGGGTGATTATCCGGGAACGGAGTATGCGCCTCAGATGTACCATTCGGTTCCTTATGAAGGCTTAAGCCAAATCACTAGTGAAGAAGAAGGAGATTGGATTTCCACTAGAGAGGATGGAAAAGGAGAATTCTTTAACAGTAATATTAACAACCCTCATGGCATGAACATGAGGAAGCCTGTTCCTAATACTGTTCCTAGAAATAAAGAGGGCATTTTACCTTATAGGTTAAGGGTGGCAGATTTAGAAGGTGCTGCTGCTGTACAAAATCCAATCCCTCTTACTGATGAAGTATTGGCCGATGGCAAGCGACTTTTCACCCAATATTGTTCTCCCTGCCATGGTAGTGGTGGAGAAGGGGATGGTAAGCCGGGTATGGTTATCGGTGGGGTAGCCAACTTAAAAGGTGGAGCCTATATTAATTTACCTGAAGGCCATATTTTCCATGTAATTACACATGGTAAAGGTAGAATGGGAGCTCACGGTTCGCAGATTACTGCTGACAGAAGGTGGAAAATTGTACACTATGTTAAACAAGAAATTCAGAAGCAATAATGGCACAGGTAACTAACTACAATTTGGATCAAAAATTTGATTTTACCGCAGCGGTAAAGAAAGTGATTTTCATACTAGGAGGTATCGGTGCACTTTTATTGGTATTCGGTATAATCATGGCTGCCACAGGTGGACATGGTCATGGCGATGAGGGTGGACATGGTTTTCACTGGACACAGAGGCTTTATGCTAACCTTTGGATTAATAATGTGTATTTCACGGGAATTGCCATTATTGGCGTATTCTTCTTCGCAATTCAATATGCTGCCCAGGCAGGATGGTCTACAGCTTTACTAAGAATCATGTTGTCTTTTGGCTATTGGTTGCCTATTGCAGCAGTATTAATGTTGGTAACCTTTTTCATAGCCAATCACGATCTGTTTCACTGGACACATAGCTATGTGTTTGACAAAGCCGGAGATCATTATGATAGGATCATTGATGGTAAAGGAAACTTCTTTTATTGGCCAATGGAAAAGGGTTCATTCCCTATCTTTTATATCGTAAGAATGGTATTGTTCTTTGGATTTTGGGTTTTCTTTTTCAATAAACTTAGAACACTTTCTAATGAAGAAGATATCAATGGAGGAACTTCCTACTGGTATACCATTAGAAAATGGTCTGCTATTTTCTTGGTTTTCTTTGCGGTATCATCCTCCATTAGTGCTTGGGATTGGGTGATGTCTATAGATACGCACTGGTTCTCTACTTTGTTTGGATGGTATGTATTCGCTTCTTGGTTTGTTGCAGGTTTGTCTGCCATTACCTTGGTTACTATCTTTTTGAAAGATCAGGGATACCTAGAAATGATCAATCAAAACCATATTCATGATCTTGGTAAGTTTGTTTTTGCCTTCTCCATTTTCTGGACTTATATATGGTTCTCTCAGTTTTTGCTGATTTATTATGCCAATATTCCTGAAGAGTCAGTTTATTTCGTAGAAAGACTTTCAAGTGATGTTTATGGTTCATATATATTTATTAACCTAATTCTAAACTTTGCTTTACCATTTTTGGTTCTAATGACAAGGGATGCCAAAAGGCATAATATCTTCCTAAAACTTGTATGTACACTAATTATTGTTGGTCATTGGGTAGATTTCTTCTTGATGGTTCAACCGGGTACTTTAGGACATAATGGAGGCGTTGGTTTGATGGAAATTGGAATGTTGTTAGTTTATGCTTCAGCTTTTGCTTTTGTAGCATTGACCAATCTTTCCAAACACAATCTGGTTCCTAAAAACCACCCAATGTTGGAGGAAAGTTTTCATCATCACATTTAATCTAATTCCGAAACAGTTATAATTATGTACGGATTTCTTATTTCAATAGGTGTAGTACTCCTGATCATGGTGATTGGGATGGTATACAGAATTCAAACCTTGATTTCGGTCGCTAAAGGTTCTGATAAAAAAATAGCTACAACCAGTAATAAAACTAATGCCATTCTTTTCATGGTATTTCTTATTGGCTGTGGTGCTTGGATGGTCTATTATTCGGTAGTAGAATTTGATAATTATCAATTGCCTATTGCCTCTGAACATGGTGTAGTAACAGACCGATTGTTTTGGATTACCATGGCTGTAACAGGCTTTATTTTTATCCTTACGCATATTCTTTTGTTCTGGTTTAGTTATCATTATCAATACAATGAAAATAAAAGAGCTGCCTTTTATCCTGACAATAACAAATTAGAGATTATTTGGACACTTGTACCGGCTGTGGTATTGACTGTCTTGGTTATTTCAGGATGGAAAGCCTGGTCAGATATTACCAGCCCGGCTCCTGACAATGCCCATGTTGTGGAATTGATGGGGTATCAATTTGCTTGGGATATTAGGTATCCCGGAGCTGACCAGCAGTTGGGAGACTATGATTATAGGCTTACTTCTGCCACCAATTCCAGAGGTATTGATTTCACGGATAAAAATTCCTTTGATGATTTCCCTTCTCCTGTTGTGGTGATCCCTAAGGGCGAGCCTGTTTTATTTAATATTAGGGCTAGAGATGTATTACACTCTGTTTTTGCTCCGCACATGCGACTAAAAATGGATGCTGTGCCGGGTATGCCTACAAGGTTTTGGTTTACGCCAAATAAAACAACGGAAGAAATGAGAGCTGAGTTAGGCGATGAGGATTTTGAGTTTGAAATCGCTTGTACTGAGGTTTGTGGAAACGGTCATTTCTCTATGAGAAGAGTGATTACAGTTGTGGAACCAGAAGAATATAGAAAGTGGTTTGCAGAACAAACCCCTTTTATTAAAAGTAATCCGGATCTTGTAGCTGACCTTCCAGTAGAGTTGAAAGAATTGGCAGAGATTTATATAAACGAAGAATAAATTTATAGCATAAATTATAAATACCATGGCAGTAGCAAACGTTTCAGCTCATGATGCAGCATCTACACATGATGAGCATGACCATGAGCACCACGACAACTTCATAACGAAGTATATATTTTCCACTGACCATAAGATGATTGCAAAGCAATATCTTGTGTCTGGTATATTCTGGGCTTTTATCGGTGGATTTCTTTCTGTATTGTTTCGCTTACAATTGGGATTTCCTGAGATGGATATGTCTTTCCTTAGACCGATACTTGGTGGATGGATTGATGAAGCTGGAAGATTAGATCAAAATTTTTATTTAGCCTTGGTTACCATGCATGGTACCATCATGGTATTCTTTGTTTTGACAGCTGGTCTTAGTGGTACATTCTCTAATTACTTGATTCCATTACAAATTGGAGCCCGTGATATGGCTTCCGGTTTTATGAACATGTTGTCCTACTGGTTTTTCTTTATTTCCGGTGTGATCATGTTTGCCTCTTTATTTCTAGAAAAAGGTCCAGCAGCAGGTGGCTGGGTAGTTTACCCACCATTGTCTGCACTTGAGCAGGCCATTCCCGGTTCAGGATTAGGCATGACACTGTGGTTAACGGCCATGGTTTTCTTTATAGCATCACAGCTTATGGGAGGTATAAATTATATCTCTACCGTTATTAATTTACGAACAAAAGGGATGTCATTTTCTAGATTGCCTTTGACCATCTGGGCATTCTTCCTTACTGCAGTTATTGGTTTGTTGTCTTTTCCTGTTTTGTTTTCAGCTGCCTTATTATTGGTTTTTGATAGAAGTTTTGGGACTAGCTTTTACCTATCTGATATTTATATCGGTGGTGAGGCTTTACCAAATACTGGAGGTAGTGCTGTACTTTACCAGCATTTATTCTGGTTCCTAGGTCACCCTGAAGTTTATATTGTATTGCTACCTGCGCTTGGTATCACTTCTGAAGTGATCGCTACCAACTCTAGGAAACCTATCTTTGGTTATAAAGCCATGATTATTTCCATGCTTGGTATCACTATCCTTTCATTTGTGGTATGGGCACATCATATGTTCGTATCCGGAATGAATCCCTTTCTTGGGTCGATATTTATGTTCCTTACCTTGATTATTGCTGTTCCTTCAGCGGTAAAAGTATTTAACTACCTGACCACCTTATGGAGGGGTAACTTAAGATTTACCCCGGGCATGTTGTTCTCTATCGGTTTGGTGTCTTTCTTTATCTCAGGTGGTTTGACGGGGATTTTCCTCGGTAATTCTGCTATTGATATTCAATTGCACGATACCTATTTTGTTGTTGCTCACTTCCATTTGGTAATGGGTGCTGCTTCCTTCTTTGGAATGTTGGCCGGTGTGTATCATTGGTTCCCTAAGATGTTTGGTAGAATGATGGATGATAAATTAGGATATGTTCATTTTTGGCTCACCTTTTTAGGTGTTTACTTGATATTCTTCCCCATGCATTATATAGGAATTGCCGGTTTCCCTAGGAGGTATTATAGCTGGACAAACTTCTCCTTTGCAGATATGTATACTGATTTGAATATGTTTGTGTCTGTGGCAGCAATTGTTACTTTCTTTGCCCAGTTTATCTTTGTATTTAACTTCTTCTATAGTATGTACAAAGGCAGAAAGGCAAGTGCAAACCCTTGGCAGTCCAATACCTTAGAGTGGACCACTCCAATTGAACCCGGTCATGGTAACTGGCCCGGAGAAATTCCAACTGTATACAGGTGGCCGTACGATTATAGCAAGCCTGGTTCAGAAGCTGATTTCATTCCGCAAACAGTTCCATTGTCAGCTACTCCCGAATCGAATCTTCCTCATGAAGCTAAACTTGTACAATTAGAAAAAGAAATAATGGAAGAGGATGAAGCGATGTTGGTAGGAAATGAATCAAAAGAATCTTAAAAATATAAATAGCTTCCGTAGTATTTGTCTAACTACTACGGTTGCTGTTTTTCTATTGATATTAATTGGCGGTATTGTTAGAAGTACCGGTGCTGGAATGGGATGTCCTGACTGGCCGAAATGTTTCGGTAGCTGGGTTCCTCCTACATCTGTAGATCAATTGCCGGCCAATTATCCTGAAATCTACGTTTCCAAACGAATTGAAAAAAATGAACGCTTTGCCTCACTCTTAACAGGTTTGGGCTTTGCGCATCTAGCAGAAGAGATTAGGAATGACAAGAGTATTCATGAACAAGAGCCTTTTAACGCTACAAAAACTTGGATTGAATATGTCAATAGGCTTGCAGGAGCTGTCATAGGACTATTAATTATACTGACTTTGGTCTTTTCTATTAAGTTAAGATCGGTAGACCCAAAAATTATGTGGCTATCCGTACTTTCATTGGTGTTGGTACTGTTTCAGGGATGGTTAGGTTCTATTGTAGTTTCTACCAATCTATTGCACTGGATGATAAGTGTACATATGGTAGTGGCCCTTTTTATGGTTTGCCTGCTACTTTATATCTATTATAGATCCGGTAAGTTAATAGCTAAAAATCATCAATTTGACCTGCCCCTGAATATTTCACGAAAATACCGGTTGTTATTAGGTATTGGTATAATATTAATGATTGTTCAAATTATACTTGGTACGCAGGTTAGGGAACAAATAGATATTATTGCAAGTAATGCTGCTTATTTGAATCGATCATCTTGGATAGATGAATTGGGGCTAATATATTATATTCATAGGACTTATTCTTTGATAGTATTAGGCCTTCACCTATTCATTGGTTATCAACTATTTCCTTACAGGGAACAGAATACAAAAATTACAAGCCACTATGTGGTGTTAATGGCTTTGTTTGTAACGGTAATTATTTCCGGAGCAATCATGGCTTATTTTGGAATACCCGCATTCATTCAACCTCTGCACCTGTTCTTAGGTTCTTTGATCATCGGCTTTCAATATTATATTTGGCTTGAATTGGGGCAAGATAAAACTGCCCCTGTAAATATTGCTTAATTATGAGTACACTAGGGTTATCTGAAAAGGTTTTGTGGGACAGTATTACGATGAGGTTTAAAGCCTACATGGATTTGTTGAAATTCCGTCTGTCTGCTTTGGTTACCTTTTCGGCTGTTTTTGGATTTATTTTAGGACATCAGGGTCAAACCTTCTCTTGGGCTGGTTTTATAGGTCTTGTTCTCGGTGGATTTTTAATTAGTGGTGCTTCAGGTGCCGCCAATGAAATTAAAGAGAGAGAATTTGACAAATTGATGAAGAGAACGAAAACCCGGCCTCTTCCTATGGAAATTATTTCTGTAAAAGAAGCTTATTGGTTTGCAGTGATAGCTGCTGTCACCGGCGTTCTTTTATTGGCCTATTTCACCAATATGTTGACCACCGGACTGGGTATTTTGAGCATGATATTGTACGTATTTGTCTATACTCCATTGAAACGGGTTGGGCCTATTGCAGTATTAGTTGGAGCTATTCCCGGGGCCATGCCTCCATTGCTTGGTTGGACAGCGGTTACAGGAAGTATTACTTATGAAGCTTTAATTATTTTCGGTATTCAATTTATTTGGCAATTCCCTCACTTCTGGGCCATTGCTTGGGTTAGTGATGAGGATTATAAAAAAGCAGGGTTTAAATTGCTTCCCTCAGGAGGGCAAAAGGACCTTAATACAGCGATTCAAATAATGATCTATACCTTATTTTTATTGCCGCTTGGGCTCTTACCTACTTACTTCGGTTTGACCGGATTAAACTCAGGTATTGTGGCAACAATTTGTGGGGTATTGTTTTTGGCTCAAACCTTTTCTCTTATGAAGGATTGCTCCAGAAAATCTGCGCTTAAAATTATGTTTGGTTCATTTTTGTACCTTCCCATAACGCAAATTGCTTACTTATTAGATAAAGTGTAATATGGAAGAGAAACTGTCTTTTATTGAAGGTGCAGAACAGCCCTTGGCCATGCATCCGAAGAAATTTGCACTTTGGTTGTTTATTGTAAGTGTGGTCATGGTCTTCGCAGGAATGACCAGTGCTTATATTGTCAGGCAGGGTGAAGGAAATTGGCTGGAATTTGATCTACCCAATGTGTTTTGGTACACTTCAGGCATAATAATATTGTCTAGTATTAGCTTGCATCTGGCTTACATGGCGGCTAAAAAAGACAACCTTAATAATACTAAACTAGGCTTATTGGCAACAGTAATCCTGGGTTTGGCTTTTCTCGTTGGGCAATGGTTCAGTTGGGAAGCACTAGTTGCTGAGGATGTGTATTTTGTAGGTAACCCTGCAGGATCATTTATGTATGTTTTTACAGGACTGCATGCAATACATCTAATTAGTGGTGTGATATTTCTAATAATTGTATTAATTTCGGCCTTAAGGAATAAAATACACTCCCAAAATCTGGCACAGCTTGAAATGTGCGTTACCTATTGGCATTTTCTGGGAGGCCTTTGGCTATACTTGTTTATGTTTTTGCTTCTAAATCATTAAAATATAAGTTAATTTACTAATTATGTCTTCGACTGCAATTGAAATTCAATCAAAAAGAGGCGTTTGGGGTGGAGGTAACGAACCACTAAAAGCGAGCTATGGTAAGCTCATGATGTGGTTTTTTCTCCTCTCAGATATTTTTACCTTTACAGCCTTTCTTATTACCTATGGTGCCATTCGGGTAAGTTATCCTGCCTATTCAGGAGAAGTAGCTGATTTTGTAAGTTCAAATCAGCATTGGCCTATACCTGAAATGATTTTTGATGCCATTCCATTCGTTCATGGAGGTCATTTCCCGCTTGTTTTTGTTGGTTTGATGACTTTTATTTTGATTATGAGTTCGGTTACAATGGTATTGGCAGTTGAAGCCGGTCATCGAAATGATAGGAAGGATGTGGTAAAATGGATGCTTTGGACATTACTTGGAGGGATGACTTTCCTAGGTTGTCAAGCTTGGGAATGGACACACTTTATCCATGGGACCGACGAAGGAGTTGTGATGACCTATGTAAATTCATTTAGCAATATTGTGACTGAAACAGTGCACGGAGCCAACTTGTTGGTAAATGAATATGGACCTGCACCTTTTGCTCAATTGTTTTTCTTTATTACAGGTTTCCATGGCTTTCACGTTACCATAGGTGTTGTCCTTTTGTTTTTGGCTTTTTACCAAGCTGCTGTTGGAGTTTATGAAGATCGTGGTCATTATGAAATGGTTGAGAAAATTGGCTTGTACTGGCACTTTGTGGATTTGGTATGGGTATTTGTATTTACCTTCTTCTATTTGATCTAAAATATAAACATATACTATAATGGAACACGTTAATAAAAATAGGTTGGAAGTAATTCCAAGAGATCCTGCCAAGATTAAAAAAATCTGGCTCACTGCCTTGATTTTATTGGTAATCACAGCAGTGGAATTTGTGTTGGCCTTTACCATGGAAAGAGGGTTGCTCTTATACTTTCTTTTTATTGCTTTGACCATTGTTAAAGCCAAGTATATCATGATGGAATTCATGCACCTGGGGGATGAAGTTAAACCTTTGTTTTACTCCATCATCGTACCACTTATTTTCTTGGTTTGGCTGATTATAGCTTTAATGAAGGAAGGTGCTGAGATCTTTGTTATGCGCTGGTAAACAGGATAAAAAATTATTAAATTGAATGGTTGAGGGGGAATCTTCAACCATTTTTTTTGTTGTAGTAGTGTATGAAAATGTTGCGATTTATTCAGGTATTGGTGTTGGTATGTGTTTTAATGATACCGGTATTAATAATTTTATTTCTTAGGGGTTTTTCCTCCAACCAATACGATATTCCTATTTTATATCAAAATGGCGTTGATGATCCTTTTGAACAATGTGACTATAATGATAGCAGTCAGCATTATATTCCTGACTTTACTTTTACTGATCAGTTTGGTAGAAGTGTAGGTAAAGAAATGATGGATGGAAAAATTACCATTGTAGATTTCTTCTTTACCAGTTGCCCAAGCATCTGTCCAATTATGTCTAAAGAAATGGAAAGAGTTCAGGATGTCTTTCGAAATAATGATAGGGTACAGATTTACTCCATCAGTATAGATCCTGAATATGACAGCCCCAAAGTTTTGGCCGATTACGCTGAAGAACATGGAGCCAAAAAAGACAAATGGTTTTTTCTCAGTGGTCCGGTAGAAGAAACTTATGATTTGGCCAGGTGTGGTTTTATCATTCCAACAGTGAGTGGGGGAGCAGTTCCGGAGAATTTTGTACATAGTGATAAGTTTGTCTTGGTAGATGAGCTTGGACGAATTAGAGGATATTACAGTGGCACCGAGAGAGAAGGTGTCGATCAATTGATTTTAGAAACAAAAATTTTGCTTCATGATGAAGAATAGTTTAGAAATAGAGTCCAAGGACAAGTCTATGTATACATGGATAACTATTGTCTCCATTTTAGTACCGGTAGTAGTGGCGGTACTATTGTTTATGCCCGCAAAAATTGATCTTGGTGAAGAATGGGTTTATTTTCTTCCCCATTTAAATGCTGTAGTAAATAGCTTTGCCTCTGTAATGTTGGTGTTAGGCTTTTTTTTCATCAAAAGTGGAAATATCACTTTACATAAGACGGCCATGTCTGTTGCATTTGGGCTAGGAGCAATTTTTTTAGTCGGTTATGTGATTTACCATGCGGCAGCGGAAAGCACTTCCTTTGGTGGTGAAGGATGGATAAGGTGGGTTTATTATTCTCTTTTGATCAGCCATATTATTTTGGCTGCTGTTGCTTTATTTCCAATTTTATTGGCTTATTATTTTGGCATGAGCGGGAAATTTGAGAAACACCGGAATATTGTTAGGTATGCCTTTCCTATTTGGCTTTATGTAACCGTTTCAGGTGTTATTGTTTATCTAATGATCAGCCCTTATTACGTGCATTAAGGATAATGCTTGTGAAATTGATTATATTTAAACAAAGGTTTAACCAAACCGTTTACTAATACAATGAATAAATATTTCAAAAGTCTGTCGGTTGTTTTGCTTCTGTTGATTGGATCCGTTCAATCTACATTCGCTCAATGTGCCATGTGTAGGGCATCAGTTGAAAACAATGTAAGTAATGGAGATACTACTGTAGGTGCGGCATTGAACATTGGGATTCTTTACCTTTTTGTTGCGCCTTATATACTGTTAATGGTTTTGGGCTATTTTTGGTATAAAAATGCCAAAAGGAAAAAAGGTGTATCATTCTAATCTTCTGCCTAGCTTAGGTTTTTAATTTTGATGCAACCTTTTTAAAATCTTTCTCAGATGATTTTTTGAGTATGGGCTGGATTTTGGTTGCTTTTTAGAAGGATCTTTGGCCTCTCATTTTTATGTTTGGCATGTTTTCCATTATGAATGAATACTTAGTTTTACTTCGGGTATCAGTATTTGTTATCTTGAAGGGACTGTTCAGGCAAGATTAATCGCTATGTTAAGAAGAAGAAGGCTAATATTGGTATTGTCCGTTGTGCTATTGGGCTTGGTCCTTTCCATTAATTATTTTTCCGAAGGTAAATACCATAAAGACCAAACTGCCTTTAGTGCCCAACTCGAACATCATATCGGAAGGGTAATTCATGATTTTGAGGTGGATTTTGAAAATATTGAGAATAAGGAAGCGGCCGATAGCCTATTCTTTTTTAGTAGTCTGAACGTAGATCACCAATTCCCTTTCTACCTTTTTTCACTAGAGGGTGAATTGATTTATTGGTCAGCTATCGATATGGTACCGGAATTTAACCTACTTTCTACTTCCAGAACTTACCAAATTTTAGAAAACAATAGGGGAATTTATTTCACCAAACTACGTAAAATACAACGTAACGATGAAGATTATTGGTTACTTCAAGTTTACCCTTTTTATGACAAAGTAGATATTGGAAATGATTACCTCAAGAGTGGTTTTAATCCTGAGGTTTTTGGGAATGACAGGTTTTTATTGTCCCCAAATCCCAAAGAAAATTATCAAGACCTATACTTTGACAACCAGTATCTTTTTTCCATTTTTTTTAGGGTTGGCTATGATGTTCCTGGAAAATCTATCAACCATACGTTATTGATTTTTTTCTTTTCCTTATTGGGATTGGTATTGCTGATTGGTGGGGGATTTGTCCATACTTTATGGTCAAAAGGTCAAAAATTTCTAGCCACCATTTATACCTTTCTCATTTTGCTTGCCGTCAGGATAATCATGTTGGCCTTTCATTTTCCAAACGACTTTTTTCAAACCGGGATATTTGATTCAAGCCTTTATGCTTCCTCCATTTTCAATCCCAGTTTGGGGGATCTCCTATTGAATGTAATCTGTTATGTGGTGGTCCTCTGTATGATTATCGCCATACTAAGTAGGAGGCGAGTAGCTTTAGCTTTTATCAAATTCAGGAATAATTATCCCGATTGGCTCTCCCTCACTGCTGCCTATATTCTGTCGACAACATTGATGTTTTTGGTGTTTTACCTTTATTTAAACATTGTTGAAAACTCCCAATGGAATTTGAATATTGAGGCCATACCCAATTTTGATTACCTTAAAATAGTCAGTCTTTTTGTTATTTTTCTAGGAGGTGCTGCCTATCTGCTGTTTACGATTATAGGCCTCAACATGGTCTTGTTTAAAAATGAAGACAACTATTTTTATCCTTTAAAGGTTTTGGTTGTCTTTGTTTCTCCATTTTTAATTTTTCTCCTTTTCTATAATTTCGTATTATTTATAGCTTTTTTGGCTCATATAATTCTATTGGTGGCCATTATTAGCTTTAAGCTTTATCAAAGCTTGTTTAAGCTTGATTTCAATACATTCTTAACATTCTTTTTTGCATGTCTTATTGGTGCTGTAATTACAGGAGCAGCAGCATATCAAGACCTTAGGTATGATGAAGTAAGGTCTAAAGTGAAATTTGCAAACAATGTAATGCTTGACAGGGATGTGATGGGAGAGTTTCTTCTGGAAGATATCATCGCTAGAGTGATAGATGATGCTTTTATCAAAAGTCGCCTTTCGGATCCCCTTCTATCCAAAGACCCCATCGATAGGAAAATCAAGAAAATATACCTTGCAGGATATTTTGATCAGTACAGGCAAGATGTAAGTATTTATAGCTCTTCAGGTCGCCTTGTACTGGGAAACAACAATAGCTTGTCCCTTTCTGAGTACAAAAATCGATACATGAATAGTGATTACGCTACTCAGGTACATAATTTGTATTTTATTAAATCTACTGATACGAATACAGGAAATCGTTTTGTAGCCTTCGTTAAAATTCAACGTGACAATGACTTCCTTGGAACAATTGTCATTGAGTTGAACCAACAAAGAATAGAATCAGGAAAGGCTTTTCCAAAATTGCTTATGGATAACAAATATGTATCTAACTATATTGAACGTGATTTTGATTTTGCCATTTTTGAAGATTCTGTAATAAGTTATAGTTCAGGTATATTTAGTTACCAAGGGTTGATGATTCAAGATTTGCTAGAGAATGAAGATATTTTCACTACCGGAATATTATCCGGTGGATACCATCACTTAGCAGTCAGTTACAATGATAAAATAATTGTAGTTTCATCGCGAAAGTATCCCAGCATTTATATTTTAGCTGACATTGCTCTTTTATTTGTTGTTTACTTGATTTTTACATTGCTTTCAATAGCTGTTTTTCTATTATTTACTGGGCTCAATCAGTTGCGATTTAATTATGCCACCAAGCTTCAATTGTACCTGAATTTTGCTTTTTTCTTTCCCATGTTGATCATTAGTATCATAGCAGTAGGTTTTTTGAGTCATTCCTATACAGAAGATTTACACAGGCAATATTTTCAAAAGGCAGGGATAATTAGTGATAACCTGGGTCGAGATTTAGGTGGAGAGCAGTTCAATAACCTGAACAAAGACGAGATTAATACTGAATTATATACCTTGGCTACCGCTACTGATGCAGATATTAACCTTTACCTTCCTGATGGAACGCTTATGGCAACCAATCAACCGGCCATCTTTGACAAAAAAATATTGACCAATTATTTACATCCGGAAGCGTATGCTTCCATCATTGAATTAAAGGAAAACAGATTCCTACAAACAGAACAGGTAGGAGATTTGCAGTTTAAAACAGTTTACCTTGCACTTAAAAATGGAGAAAATCAGGAGTTGCAAGCCATTATTGCCATACCCTTTTTCGAATCCGAGGAAGAGCTTAATCTGATGATTACAGAAGTTTTTAGCAATATACTTATCATTTTTGTCGTAATCTTTCTCTTCTTTTTGGTTATCTCTTATTTTGTTTCTAAAAATCTAACACATCCTTTTAAATTATTGACTCAGAAACTTAAAGATACAGACCTGGAAAACAATGAATACATGGTATGGCCTGGAAAAGATGAAATAGGTTTGCTTGTCAACGAATACAATAATATGCTTTATAAATTGGAGACCAGTAAAAAGGTTTTGGCTTCCAATGAAAAAGAATCTGCATGGAGAGAAATGGCCAAGCAGGTAGCCCATGAAATAAAGAATCCCTTAACACCCATGAAACTTACCTTACAGCATTTACTTCGCCTTCAAGCGGCAGATAAACTGGATAATGGTAAGGCATTGGTTAATCCCATTAATTCAATTATTCATCAGGTAGACACATTAAGTGATATTGCAAGTTCCTTTTCCACTTTTGCCAAAATGCCGCTTCCAAAAAATCAGGAGTTGGAACTTAGAAAGGTTGTTTTAAAAGCCGTTTCTATTTTCAATTATAGAGAAGATGTGGAAATTGAATTTACGGACCATACCGCGGAAGGAGCATCTACGAAAATCATGGGAGACCCCAAATTGTACGGAAGGGTAATATCCAATTTGATTATCAATGGAATTCAGGCCGTAGCAGAAGGGAAAAAGCCTATTATACTGGTAAACTTGTATTTTGATGGAGAAGAGCATATCAAACTTTCTATCAAAGACAATGGCAAAGGAATTTCAGATGAATTGAGAGAAAAGGTCTTTCTCCCCAATTTCAGTACCAAATCCGAAGGTTCGGGCCTTGGTTTAGCCATAGCCAAAAGGGGGGTGGAAACTGCCGGAGGAAAAATATGGTTTGAGACTTCTTCCGAAACAGGTACCACCTTCTATCTTATGTTCCCCCTAATCCCCTAAATCCGGAATTAATTGTTAGATATTGTTTACTTTAGCTTCCTGTAAGCGATTGATATATGCAGTTGGTGAAGTATTTTTTAGCTTTTTTATCTGTGCTTTCGGCATTGAATTATCCCGCCTTGGCGCAAGAACCAAAGTGCCATTGGGAACCTGTCAATTTACATAAAGAAGTTGTGCTTGCAGATACATTGTCCCTGATTCCTGCAAGTATTGAGGTGAAGGATGCCTTAGGCAATCTTCGATCTCATAAGTACAATTTCAATACCGGTAATCTGATCTTATTGGATTCAATGGACTTGGAGAATGATTCATTGTTGATTTGCTATAAAACCCTGCCATTTTCTTTGAAACATGTTTTTCAAAATCGAACTTTAGAGAAAGATTATGACTCTCTGGCCTATTTCAAAGACAAGATGCCGGAAAGAACGGCCATCTATGATTTTAGAGAAGAAGTCTTCACCTCAAGTAAGCTCAATCAATCAGGTAACCTGACCCGTGGAATATCCTTTGGAAATACCCAAAACGTATTTGTAAATTCTGCATTGAACTTACAAATGGATGGTGAGTTGGCGGAGAACCTTAACATTAGAGCAAGTATTACCGATCAGAATGTGCCGTTTCAGCCTGAAGGAAATACGCAGCAAATTCAGGATTTTGACAACATATTGATTGAGTTATACAATGATAAGATTAATCTCTCGGGGGGAGATGTGGTTTTGCAACAGCGAAAATCTGATTTTTTAAGATATTATAAAAATGTGCAGGGCCTCCAATTTACCTCAGACTATATTCTAAATGAAAAGTGGAAGGCTTCAAGCAGGGTAGGAGCAGCGATTGCCAAAGGGAAATTTGCATCCATGAATTTAGAAGTGACCGAAGGAGTATTGGGCCCATACCGTATTCGGGGACCGGGAAACGAACGGTATGTTATTGTTTTGGCCAATTCTGAAAAGGTGTTCCTTGATGGGAAGGAGTTGAAACGTGGTTTTAATAATGATTACACCATAGACTATAATCAAGGTGAAATCACCTTTACTCCCACAGTATTGATCACTCAGTACTCTAGGGTTAGGGTGGATTTTGAGTATGCAGAAAGAAATTTTTCAAGGTCAATAGTCACGGCAAATCATATTCAGGAAAGTAAGAATGTTACCTTTTATCTGAATTATTACAGGGAAAAGGACGACCGCAATAGGCCCTTATTTACAGAATTAAGTGATGGGGACAAAAGATTACTCAGTGCAGTTGGGGATGAAATATTTTCTGCGGCCATTCCAAGGTTAGACAGCGTAGCTTTTGATTC
>NZ_CAXBOC010000043.1:0-17517 GCF_963976465.1 uncultured Cyclobacterium sp.
CCGGACAGCCACCATTGTAGATTTTGTTTATGCCATCATACTTTTTTACTTCAAAGCTTACAGTCAGATGCCAATGAGTACCACCTGGGTATTTATAGGTCTGCTGGGAGGTCGGGAATTGTCCATTGCCTTGGCAAAGTCTAAAAAGCTTAAAAAGCGTAAAGCAAGATTGGTAAGGGCTTACCGAATGGCCTCCAATGACCTTATAAAGGCAGGCATCGGTTTAATTGTTTCGCTTCTTTTAGCCTTAATTATTAATGAAGGCATCAGAGAAGAAGTATTCGGTTATATTTTTTAAAGCGGTAGCATTGGAAATCTTCACAGACGAGTACTGGATGAACGAGGCCTTGAAGCAGGCAAAAATGGCTTCGGAGGAGGGAGAAATTCCCGTTGGAGCAGTAATTGTGGTGAATAACCGAGCCATTGCCAAAGCCTATAATCAATCTGAAAAACTAACGGATGTCACAGCCCATGCAGAAATATTGGCCATTACTGCAGCCTCAAATGCCCTAGGTGCCAAATACCTGCCCGAATGTAAGTTATACGTAACATTGGAACCCTGTATCATGTGTGCAGGCGCCTGCTTCTGGGCACAATTGGGGGAGTTGCATTATGCGGCCTCAGACCCAAAAAGAGGGTATTCCAAAACTGATCCTGCCATAATCCATCCAAAAACCAAGGTTTTTCAAGGCCCATTTCAAGAAGAATCCAAAGAATTAATCCAAACTTTTTTTAAAAATCTAAGAAATTAAAGATTCAAAGGAATAATAGAACCATTTTTGGAGATTGATGGTTTATACGTTAGGTTTTTTAATAAGACGAACCTACAACCATCAACAAAAACATTGTATAACCTAAAAAAGAAAAAAAATGGCTTTTGAACTTCCAAGTTTACCTTACGAAAAGAATGCATTAGAACCGAATATTGATGCCAAAACCATGGAAATTCACCATGGCAAACATCATAACGCTTATGTAACCAAATTAAACGACGCGATCAAAGGCACTGACCTTGAATCTAAAAGCATAGAAGAGCTGATGGAAAATGTTTCTGCTGCTCCTGCAGGGGTAAGAAACAATGGAGGTGGACACTATAACCACTCACTTTTTTGGACCATCCTTTCTCCAAATGGAGGTGGCGCACCTACAGGTGACTTGGCCGCTGCAATCGATGCAAAATTTGGTTCTTTTGAAAAATTTAAAGAAGAATTTGCAAATGCTGCTGCTACCAGATTTGGTTCAGGTTGGGCATGGTTAAGTGTAAGCAACGGTGAATTGGTCGTTAGCTCTACTCCTAATCAAGACAACCCGGTAATGGACATTGCTGAAACCAAAGGAACGCCAATTCTAGGATTGGATGTTTGGGAACACGCCTATTACCTGAACTACCAAAACAGGAGACCTGATTATATTTCAGCTTTTTGGAATGTTGTCAATTGGGACGAGGTAGCTAAAAGATATGCTGCAGCTAAATAATAATAGTTATTAAAGATTTGATTAAGCCTCCTTTGCTTTGCATTGGAGGCTTTTTTGTATCCAAACCGAACATAAAAAGTGTTCGATTTTGGTACAACCCCTCACCCCTAAACATCTATAAAACAGGCTTAGATAGGCTTTAAAGCAATTTTTTCGGTTTTGGCACCTTTTTCCCTTTGAATTGGACTGAACAATTCAAGAACTGAAACCATGTACTTTACCAAATTAATTTTTACTACCTCACTTTTCTTCTTTCTCGGCTTAAGCCATCTTGCCGCCCAACAAGCGCCCGTAAATAAAGTCATTGGGTTGGTAATGGATAGCGAAGAACAGCCGATACCTTTTGCCAATGTGGTATTGCTCGGTGCGGATAGCCAAGAACTTATTACCGGTACCATCTCCAATGAAGCAGGAGAGTTTGTGATTCAGTCTGTTCGAAACAATAAACTCAAGCTTAAAATTTCTACCCTGGGGCATAAAGATTTTTTAAGTGAAGAATTCCAAATTGAAGGAGAGACAAAAAATTTCGGCAAGATAAAATTGAAGGCCGATATGGGATCCCTCGATGAAGTAGAGGTCCGCGCAGCACGACCCAATGTATTGATTCAGGCAGACAAAACCGTGGTGAATATTGAAGGGACAGCCATGGCCGAAGGAAACAATGCCCTGGATGTGGTGGGTCGCTCTCCGGGAGTCTATGTAGATGCCGATGGCAATATCAACCTTAATGGAAAATCAGGTGTCATGGTACTTTTGGATGACAGGCAAACCTATATGTCTGCCAAGGATTTAGCAGATTTTTTACGAGCCATGCCGGCAGACAATATCCAAAGTATAGAGGTAATCAATAACCCTCCAGCCAAATACGATGCGGAAGGAGCAGCCGGACTTATCAATTTGGTATTGAAGAAAAACACCTACAACGGTATCAATGGTAACTTACATATTGGCCACCAATACAATGGTATCCATACCCCTTCTTTAGGAGGTACGGTAAACTTTAAGAAAAAGAAATGGACTTCCAATGTAAGTTTAAACTACAACCAATGGGGAAGAAAAATGGAACTGGATCTACTCAGGAGATTCCAAGTGGACAATGGTCTCTCTGTTTTTGACCAGAAAGCCAGAATGAAGCTAATAACCAAAAACTTATTCTTTTCAGGAGGCACAGATTATCAAATCAATGATAAGCATAGCCTGGGAATCAACCTACAGGCCTCCACACAAACTGGAGATGACGGAGGAAATTCTTTTACAACCATAACTAACCCTCAAAGTACAGAGGTCAACTATATCAATGCATTGAATGATACAGAGTTTGAAAACACACGAATATTTGGAAATTTTCACTATATCGGAAAGTTTGACACCCTGGGGACCAAGCTTACTGCTGATTTCGATTATTCCAATATGGATGCAAGTAGCCTTATTTTTCTGTACAATAGCTACTGGATAAATGAGGATAGGGCCAATGAAGATCTCAATAGTGTCAAAACTGGCAATGATATGGTCTATTCCATTTATACAGCCAAAACGGACTTTACCAAACCAATGGGTGAAAACAAAAGCTTGGAGCTAGGGCTCAAAGGTAGCTGGGTAAAATCAGACAACCTATTGGACATAACAAAAAGCGTTGCCGAAGGTCCTTATCTTCCAGATGGCAATAGCAATCATTTTATATACAAAGAAAATGTTATGGTTGCTTATGTTTCATACAAAGCTCCTTTGGGAAAGAAACTGGATTACCAAGCAGGACTGAGAGCTGAGTATGCCAATATTGAGGGCAATTCAATCACCTCAAATCAGGTAAATACACAAGAATACCTCAACTTATTCCCGAGTGTATACCTTCAACACAAACTAAATGACAATTACCAAATCGTGTACAATGTCAATCGACGAATCACAAGGCCTCATTACCGACAACTCAATCCTTTTGTTTTCTATATTGACCCATTAACCACAGAGGAGGGCAACCCAAATCTAAAACCTCAGTACGCCAATAATTTTGAAATGAATCACATTTACAAAGGAGCTTATCAGTTGGCCTTGTCTTTTTCCCAAACTGAAAATGCTTTCGGACAAATACTGGTTCAAGATGATGAAAGCCGTTCCACCCTTATACAAATGCAAAACCTGGACCGCACGCAAAATTTAGGACTTCGGGCAACCATACCGGTGGAATTTGCTCAGTGGTACAGCACTAGTAATATGCTACAATTCAATGGAAATACTTTTCAATCCCAAATAGGAGAAGACCTGCTAGATGTCAAGCAATTTTCATTCATGGCAAGAAGTCAACATAATATCTCCTTACCCAAAGGTTTTAAGCTAGAGTTGGTAGGGATTTATAGAAGTCCGTTTCAGGATGGACAGCTCAAAATTGATGGCATGAGTTGGTTAGATGCTGGGTTAACAAAAACCTTCAAAGACGAGAAATTAAGTCTCACAATTAATGGCTCAGATATCTTCCGAACCATGAAATTTACAGGGGGAATTAATTTTCACAAGATCAATACAGATGTCCGACAATACAACAGCATGCAAAATGTACGCTTTACTGTGCGGTGGAAGTTTAACAAAGGAGAGATGTTCAAGGTATCCCAACGAAGTGGCAGTACTGAAGAAAGAAATAGATTGTAATAAGTAATGATTAGGTTTTTTATAATGGTAAAAGCAACATCCCTTGGATGTTGTTTTTGTTTATACCTAAACCTTATTGCCTATTATTAATTCTATGCCTCCGCTCGGCATTTTCAACAAATCTTTAATCAAACAAAATGAGCTAATGAAGGAGTTAAATCCCTGGTAATACCTACTGAAAATGGTAAAGGAAAATTAATTGTGCAGCCAGTGCAGGCTTTCTCTCACCTTTGATTTCAATTTTTACCTTCATCTCAGTTTTTATGGTCCCTCTGAGGTCACTGATATTGGCCAGGGTAGCGTGCATGCGGATCTCATCATTCACCTTAACAGGGTTGGCAAACCTTAAATTTTCAATGCCGTAATTGACCATCATTTTCAGATTATTCACCTGTACGATCTGATTCCAAAGAAATGGAACCAAAGATAAGGTAAGGTATCCATGTGCAATGGTCCCTCCAAAAGCGCCTTCTGCTTTGGCTTTTTCTGGGTCAGTATGTATCCATTGGTGATCTATGGTAGCATCTGCAAAAAGGTTGATTTGCTCTTGCGTTACCTGATGGTATTCAGACACACCCAACTCTTTTCCTATATAATCCTGAAAGTCTTCAAAGCTATTAATAATCAGTTTACTCATCTTTTTTTTAGGTTTTAAAAAATGAAATTATCAAAACCAAGCGGATAATAAAACAAAAATTTAAAGAAAACTACAATACTGTTGATTCTTAACCAGGTTGACGGTTTCTCTTATTGTAATATAAAAAGCCCAAAACCATGCTGCTAACGAAAAAAATAAGGGTAGTCCATTCATAGGTCCGCTTTTCCTTCAATCCCGATTGAATTTTTTCATCCTTTAGATCCAAGGCCCTTTTAAGCTTTACAATGTCCTCCTCTGCTTTTTGGGCAATAAATTTATAGTCCTCTTTCTCATAACCAATTTCTGTTGTTTCTATCTCCTTCAACATCTCCAACTCTTTGATTATCTGATTGTCCTTATTCAAAATACGAATCAACCATTCATTGGTCGCCGTCATGTCCTTTTTTGTCCGGTTTCCGAATAAGCCCGATTTCTGAGATTCAGAGGCTTGCCACTGCTGATGCAACTGTGCCCTCTCTCCGATTAATTTTTTGAGCCGTTCTTGCCCACTAGCCTCCATGGGCAAAGTTATTAGCCAAAAAATAAATCCTAAAAAGTACGTCGCTTTCATTTCAAATCAGAAAATTGATTACAATAATTTCAATCTCTCCAATATTCAAAAAACATGCCTAAAGCAATTTATGGGCTAGCTAATTATTATGGTTGAGAGTTATTGTCCAAAAACTTGGCGTAGCAGGTCGAGTTAAGCATCAACTAGCATAGGTTCTTCATGCCTTTGCTAAATGGATCTCACTTTTTTCTAGGCAAAAATTCATCCAAAACTTGTCGCAAATAATCCCTGTCTAAGTGGGTATATATTTCGGTAGTTGTGATGCTTTCATGGCCCAACATTTCCTGAACAGCTCTCAAATCTGCTCCACCTTCCACAAGGTGAGTAGCAAAGCTATGTCTAAAGGTATGGGGACTTACTTTTTTAGGAAGGCCTGCTTTTTCTACCAGCTTCTTTATGATTAAAAATATCATCACTCTACTAAGCTTTTTTCCTCTTCTGTTGAGAAAAACGTAATCTTCATGCCCCTTTGCAATCACCTGATGAGCTCTTATTTCTTTGAGATAGATGCTTAAGTATTTGGTAGAAGATTTGCCAATGGGGACCAGCCGCTCTTTGTTGCCTTTTCCTAAAATTCTTAAAAAACCTATATCATCAAAATATTGACTCAATTTAAGATTAATCAACTCAGAAACCCTTAAGCCACTACTGTAAAGCATTTCCAGCATTGCCCTATTTCTATGCCCTTCCGATTCACCCAAGGGTATCGCTTCAAAAATCTCCTCGATTTCCGCATAACTTAAGGTATCGGGTAGGGTTCGAGTCAACTTTGGAGCCTCTAATAAGTCTGAAGGGTTTTCTTCTATTTTGTCCTCATAGATCATGAACTTAAAGAAGGCTTTGATACCGGAAATTATTCGTGCTTGAGAAAATTCAGAAATAGAAAACTCTCCAAGCAGGTTTACAAATTGCCTCAGGTGATACAATTGAACTTTTTCAGGTGAAACTTCTGGGAAGTTCTTTTCCATAAAATTCGAGAATTTCTGAATATCCTGCCTATAAGCTAAAATAGAATTCTCGCTGAGTGAACGCTCAATTTTTAAGTAATACCCAAAAGCTTTTATTTCCTTTTCCCAAGACATAAAGTAAAATTAATCTAATGATGGTATTTAATTAATAGTTTTATTAAAAACCTATCAATATCTCATCAAGTTGTTTTCCGATTGCTTAACTTTGCTCCTGTTTAGTAGTCAATTAAATCCTCCAAACTTTGAAAATCACAATCATAAACGGACCTAATTTAAATTTATTAGGAAAGCGCGAGCCTGAAATTTATGGCAGCCGCTCATTTGAAGATTATTTTGAGACACTGGTTCAAAAATATCCGGACCTGGAATTGACCTATTACCAAAGCAATGTGGAAGGCGAGCTGGTAAATAAACTGCACGAAGTGGGTTTTGAGCACGACGCAATCTTAATCAATGCAGGTGCCTATACCCATACTTCAGTGGCCATTTCGGATGCCATCGCAGGTATCAATACTCCGGTTTTGGAAATTCACATTTCTAATATCTACAAGAGAGAAACTTTCCGACACAAAAGCATCATTTCTAAAGAATGTGTGGGCATGATCGCTGGATTGGGATTAAAAGGCTATGAACTTGGATTGAATTACTTTATTGATAATCAGAAAGAAAACGCATAATGGCTATACTTACTTTTGCACCGGGTCCATCTAAGGTATACGATAAATTACCGGAATATTTTCAGGAGGCTTACCAACAAGGAATCTTGAGTGCCAATCACCGGAGTGCGGTTTTTATGGATCTATATAAGGATACAGAAAGCCTATTTGAGGAAACTGGGTGTACCCGAAGATTATAAATTACTGTTCACTTCCTCAGCCACTGAAAACTGGGAGATCATCACCCAATCCTTGGTTCTACAAGCTTCATTTCATATTTACTCCGGTTCATTTGGAAAGAAATGGTTTGGTTATGCTCAAAATATTATTCCCGAAACAGGAGCTTTGATTGTAGATAAAAATGAAAGCTTAGAGGTAAATGACTTGGAGATTGGAAATGATTTTGATCTGATTGCCATAACGCAAAACGAAACGTCAAATGCCACTCAGATTACCAATGAAACCATCGCTGCTATTGGCAAAAAATATCCGGACAAAATGCTGGCCATAGATACCACCTCTTCCATGGCCGGAATCTTTTTGGATTTCAACCTAGCAGATATCTGGTATGCTTCTGTACAAAAATGCTTTGGATTGCCAGCAGGTCTGGGAATTTTGATAGTATCTCCTAAGGCCATAGAAAGAGCCAAAGATAAGGGCGAAAAAGGCAGGTACAATAGCCTCAATTTTATGCTGGACAATGCGGCCAACTACCAGACCCACTATACCCCCAATGTGCTTAATATTTACTTATTAAACAGGGTTTTGGCAGACCTGGCACCAATAGAAAAAGTAAATGAAAAAACCGAACAGCGGATGCGCATTCTGGAAGAGATAGTAGAGAAATCTCCGGCTTTGGATTTCTTGGTAAGCAATGAGGCTACCAGAAGTCGGACAGTTTTGGGTGTAGGTGGTGAAGAAAGCTTTATTAAACAAATAAAAGCTGAAGCTGAGGAGCAGGGAATGCAAATGGGCAGTGGATATGGCCCTTTAAAGCCCACCAGCTTTAGAATTGCCAATTTCCCTGCATTGAACGACAATGAGTTTGAAAAACTGATAGCCTTCCTCAAGGCCTATTAAAATGGATCTGTGGTGTTTGATTTAAAGGAAATATTATCTGTGACATTAATTCTTTTTTCTGTGATTGATATCTTGGGATCTATACCAATAGTAATCAACCTAAGAAAGAAAGTTGGCCATATTCAGAGTGGCAAGGCAACCATCGTTGCGGGGATTTTGATGGTAGCCTTTCTTTTGGTTGGAAAATCAATTTTAAACCTATTTGGCATAGATGTAGAAGACTTTGCCATTGCCGGTGCCTTAATCATCTTTGCTATTGGAGCAGAGATGATTTTAGGTATAGAAATATTTAAAAACGACCCTGAAGCAAGCTCTACCAGTACCTCTATAGTCCCAATAGCTTTTCCTTTGATTGCTGGGGCAGGCACTTTAACCACCATTCTTACCTTAAAGTCAGAGTTTGGACAAGCCAATATTGCCATTGGCATCATTTTAAACCTTGTCATCATCTATGCGGTATTGAAAAGCACACATTTCTTGGAGCAAAAACTTGGTAAAACAGGCCTGGATATATTGAGAAGAATATTTGGAATCATCCTGCTTTCAATTGCGATAAAGATCTTTAAGACCAACCTTTTCCCCGGGTAAAATTTAAGCCCATTTTGGGCTATGAAAATAAATTTGAAAAAATATTTAAAATAATGTCCATTCCTTTTTGATTTACTCAATTTTTATTTACTTTTGTCCTCCCAATAGGGAATAAACGGGGTGTAGCGTAGCCCGGTCATCGCGCCTCGTTTGGGACGAGGAGGTCGCAAGTTCGAATCTTGCCACCCCGACAAAGCCAGTTCATTGCGAACTGGCTTTTGTTTTTTCCGGCCAATTGTACTTCTTATCATCCTTTTTTTCTACCCTTTTGCGACCCCCAAAAGTTTGCTGATCAATCAAAGGTACCTAGAGTATACCTAATATATTACACCCATTAAAACTCTATCCGAACTTTATACCCCCCCAATAAATAATATTTACTTCATAAAATAATGTTTATACCTACCCCATTTAAGGTTTAAAAATTATTCAAAGATTTAATAAGATTAAAGGAATATTCAATTTTTGGCACAGCTCTTGAACCATTTAGGTCAAATGATTTTCTCATTAAACCAACTATTGAAATGAAAAATGCAAATAATTTTCAGTTAAGAAGTTCGGAATTAATTTCACGCAATGTAAAAACGGCAAGAGATGAATCCGTAGGTTCTATTAAAGATATTGTTCTAAATGCATCCACATCTCAAGTAGACTATGTAGTATTGAAGGTGGATGAGGGATTCTTGAACCTTGGTTCAAAACTTTTGGCAATGCCATTTGAATCTTTCAATTTTAATCCTCCTCATGGAGAGGCTGCACTCGTGCGAGAGACCAAAGAAACATTGGAAAACGCACCGGGTTTTGAAAGCGACAACTGGCCTACAGGCCCACAAGGCGAGTTCTTACACACCATGCGGAGCTATTACAGTGCCGAAGACCGAAGTCTATATGGACGTTACGACATAGAAAACCGAACCATTTTTGATCACCAGGACAATTTAGATGTAAGAGAAGACAGAATTAGAGACAAACGCTCGGGAAACGGGTTTTTAGAAAAAGACCGTAGGGGTGAGAGGTCCTATAATGCCAGAAGAGGCGGAGATCCTGTAATATAAAGAATAGTATTTTCTTATAAATGAGTAAAGCCAATCCAATAAATGGATTGGCTTTTTTATGGAATCAGGATTGATAAAACCTAACCAGCAATATCCATGGATCTCTTTTTATTTCAAAAGGGAAAAATTGCCAAGCAGCAAGGCAATTTGACCTAACCTTTACCGACGTAAATGCTGAATCTTTGTATCGTAATTATTCAACAAACAAATTTAAAGACATTTAATTATGACAACTACAGCAACAGCATTCAACGTACCTACAAAATCTGAAGTTTCTGAAAACAATCAAGCAATCTTTGAACAGCTTGGAAAACAAATTGGCTTTGTCCCTAACCTTTATGCCTACTATGCCAAAAATGAAACGGCCTTACCGGACTACTTGGCATTGCAGGGAAGAAAAACCACACTAAAAGCCAAAGAGAAAGAAGTGGTAAACTTGGTTACTAGTCAAATCAACGGCTGTAGGTATTGCCAATCTGCCCATACTGCCCTTGGTAAGATGAATGGATTTACCAATGAGCAAATTCTTGAAATCCGAGGCGGATCTGCCGATTTTGATGAAAAGCTTGATGCTTTGGTAAAATTCACTGCCGCAACGGTAAGCAACCACGGCAAGGTGCAAGAAGAAATTAAAGAAGCCTTTTTTGCAGCCGGCTACAATGAAGCAAATTTGATAGATGTGGTCATCCTAATTGGCGATAAAATCATGAGCAATTACCTTCATAACCTTGCGGGTTTTGAAATTGATTTCCCAGTGGCTCCAGAATTATAAGTTTTAACAAGGGTTTTGCAATAGGTATTCGTTTAGAATATTGTTGCAAAACCCATTTGAACCCAAATTATGTACAACAAAATATCATCCCTAGGTTATTATATAGGCGTATTTGGCACAGCCCTTATTCTTATATGGATTGGAATGTATAAATTTACTCCCACAGAGGCTGCAGCAATAAAGCCATTGGTGGAAAATCATTTCGCCATGAATTGGCTTTACAAACTCATGTCCTTACAGGCAGTTTCAATTCTTATCGGTTTATCAGAAATTGTCATCGGTAGTTTATTATTTGCCTCATTGTATTGGCCACAGCTAGGGAAAATTGCCGGAATAAGTTCCGCTGTCATTTTTATTACCACGCTTAGCTTTCTTATCACCACTCCTGGTATTTGGAGATTTGTCGATGGCTTTCCAATTACAGATTTCTTTTTGGTAAAAGACATTCCTTACCTCGCCATTTCATTGATGGTTTGGGGAAATTATTCAAACGAAAATAAAAGAATAAAGCTATGATCGAAATCACATTATACGGTGCAGATTGGTGTCCGGATTGCCTGAGGGCCGAAGCTTTTCTAAAGGAAAACGATATACAATTTAATTTTGTGGATGTGGACCTTGATGAAACCGCCACTAAAAAAGTGGAGGCAATAAACAAAGGCAAACGCATCATCCCAACCCTAATCATCAACGGAAAGGGCTATACCAACCCTGACAATGCTACCCTTTCCGGTATATTGGGCATCAATGAACAGGCTAGAGTTGTCCATTACGGCGCTGATTGGTGTCCGGATTGTATCAAGTCCAAATCCTTTCTGGTGGACAATAGCATCAACTTTCAATACATCAATATTGATGAAAACGAATGGGCCATTCCCATCATTGAAAAGATCAACAATGGGAAAAGGAAAATTCCTACCATTCTCATTGACGAGGACATCCTGGTGGAACCGGAAAACGAAGCACTACGGGTGGCGCTCAAATTAGATGAAGAGAGAATCACCAAAGTATTTGATAGCATCATTATCGGTGCCGGTGCAGCAGGTTTGACCACTTCCATCTATGCGCAGCGAGACCATTTCAGTACCTTAATACTAGAGAAAAAAACGGTTGGGGGAAATGCCTTTTTAACAGATAAAATTGAAAACTACCCCGGCTTTACCTCCATATCAGGTCCTACTTTAATGGCAAAAATGGAAGAGCAAGCGAAAGTTTATGGTGCAACCATAAAAACAGGTGAAGAAGTGGTGAGCATAGAGAAGGTCAACAATTTCTTCAACGTGAGAACCAAGACGAATTTGTTTTTAGGACGCTCTGTAGTGTTGTCTACGGGCTCAACCTACGAAAAACTCAATATCCCGGGAGAAAGTGATTTATTAGGGTCTAGCGTGCATTTTTGTGCCACCTGTGACGGTGCTTTCTACAGAGACCGTGAAGTAATTGTGGTAGGGGGTGGAAACTCCGCCTTGGAAGAAGGCATCTTTCTTTCCGGCTTCACGAAAAAAGTAAAAATCGTCAACCGAAAAGCAACCTTTAAGGCATCACAAACTTATATAGATAAGCTTCCTGAACTTAACAATGTCATCACTTACTATAATAAAGACTCCATTGCCTTGAATACAGACAAAGAGGGGAAATTTGCAGGCTTGCTTGTTAGGGATACCCAAACCGGAAAAGAAGAAGTAATCACTGCTGATGGAGTTTTCGTTTTTGTAGGCCTAAAGCCAAACAACGAAAGCTTTAAAGGCCTTGTAGATTTGAATGCGCATGGGTTTATTACTACTTCAGGTCTTGCTAAAACTTCAGTGGATGGCATCTTTGCAGCCGGAGACAACCGTGAAGGAGCCATCGCTCAGGTAGCTGCCGCAACGGGTGAAGGAGTATTGGCCAGTTATGGATTGAGGGAATACCTTAAAGATTAAGCTAATTCTGTTGAATGCAAGTCATTCCTCCTTACTCTTCTTCCTGTCTTTCCAATACATTAAAGCATAGACATAAAATCTACTGAATAAATCCGTACCTGAAATTAATTCTTCACCTATTCAAATTCATTGGCATTGATTTTGGCGGATCACCTTAATACAACTCAAATAAAATAACTGCACCATGACTGAACAAATGAAAACTACGCTACAAGAAGAATTACAAGCGAAAAAAGATAATTTTAATGAAACAGCTTCAGAGGAAATAAAAACCATATATAAGGCCGGAATAGATGATGTCAAAAACAATGGCATCGTCAAGCAAGCCAAGCAGGAGGGCGCGAGTGCACCAGATTTTTCACTTCCCAATGCCACAGGGGAACAGATAAAACTATCTGACCAATTGAAAGAAGGACCTGTAATACTAACCTGGTACCGAGGGGGATGGTGCCCCTATTGTAACCTCACACTCCACCACCTGCAACAGACTTTACCGGCCTTTAAGGAACAAGGAGCGCAATTGCTGGCCTTAACTCCTGAACTACCCGACAACTCTATAAGCACCTCTGAAAAAAACAATTTAACTTTTGAGGTTTTAAGTGATTTAGGCAATCAAGTGGCGAAGCAATATGGTATAGTTTTTAAACTTACCGAGGAGGTGGCAAAAGTGTACCAAGATAAATTTGACTTGCATGCTTACAATGGCAACGAGGATGATGAACTTCCACTTGCCGCTACTTATATTATTGGTCAAGATGGCATAATAAAATACGCTTTCCTTGATAGTGATTATCGAAACAGGGCCAATCCGGAGGATTTGTTGAACTTTTTAAAGGCAATGAAATAAAGGAATTGTAACGCTCGTAGGTAGTGATCAATAGAATATAATTTTGATGGTAAGTAGGATTTTCTTTCAATGGATTACTGAATTTCATCCCAACAGTTTATAAAACCCAAGTAAGGTTTATAAATAAAATCTAATTAAATACTGGAACAGTTATTGAACTACTATCAACAACTTAAAAAATTAAATTTTGACCAATTTTAAATCAAGTTGTCATGTATAAAATAGCCTTGTTTCTTAGTTTTGCCCTACTATTGACCGCCTGTAATTTAAATTCCGATGAAGATCCTGAGAAAGATGATAATCCAGAAGTTCCGGGAACAATTTATGGGTCAAGTACGATTTCGCTGAACGAAGCTTACAGCACATTAAAAACATCCCTTGAAAATAATAACCAAATTGGCATTGTAGCAGAAATAGATCATTCGCAAAATGCCGCTTCTATAAACAAAGATCTCGGTCCTACAAAAATCATCTTCTTTGGCAACCCTGGCTTGGGCACTCCTTTGATGCAAGAAAATCAGCTTGCAGGCTTAGATCTCCCGCAGAAAGTACTGTTTTACGAAAATAAGGATCAGGTTTTTGCTCTATATAATAGTACTGACTATTTAGCTTCTCGTCATGCCTTGGGAGAGGTGGAGTCTCTCAATCAAATCTCAGTAGCACTTGAGAACCTGGTAGGAGATGCATTCAAAAATGACCTAGAAAGTAGCATTTCCAAATCTGTCACTGCCTCCGAAGGGATAGAAACGGTGACTAGTTCTCAAAACTTTGAAACGACCTACCAAAGTTTACAATCCATTATTTCCGGAAATGAGAATCTCTCCATTATTGCCGAATTAGACCATCAAGCCAATGCCCATAGCAAAGGACTTGAATTAAGACCTACAAAAATCATAATTTTCGGAAACCCCAATCTTGGTAGCCCATTAATGCAAGCCTCCCAAACAGCAGGCCTGGACCTTCCCCAAAAAATACTGGTTTGGGAAGATGCAAATGAAGTAGTTCATCTTTCCTATAATGATCCTGCATTTCTAAAGGAGCGTCATGAAATAAAAGGGAGCGATGATGAAATACAGCAAATTACCGATGCACTACACAATATAAGCAATGCCGCTACCGGCAATTAAATGACCCAAGCGAAAACAACTGAATAAAGGCTTCGCAACTAAAAAATTGAAGGCTGTTGAACTTGTCAACAGCCTTCAATCCACAACCCCTAAAGATCTGAGTAATCAGTAGGGTATAAGAAAGTGGTTACATTTTTTGAAACATTGTTTTGGTATTGTGGCAGGGAGGACAATTCTTTCCAATAGGCATCTGAACGAAAGGTATCCCAGTGGGCATCACGGTCAGCCTTATTTTCAAAAGTTGTCATGTACATCAAGTTAGGCATGGTAGGGCCTGAAACCACCTCACCATAGAAAACAGCATTAAAGCCCAGCCTTTTAAAAAGACCTACCTCATCGCCATCATTGAACATCTTGATTTTATTCTTAGAAATCTTCTCCGTATGCCCTTCATAGCTTCTCAACTCGTAGATTCTATCTTTCTTAGGCCCCTTCAAATCAGGTACACCATAATTCGGGTTTTGCTCGAATGCGTCCAATAAAATCGATTCGATTCTATCATAAGGAGGATTGGTATAGGCTGCATCCAAATAGGTCGCCCCTGCCGATTGAAATTGTTGGTCCTTGGCAAGCTTGGAATCTATTTTAGAAAACTCCTTTCGGGAACTAAAGGGTATCAGCACATAAATCAACTTCTCTTCAGGCTTATTTCCTTCAGTTGATGCCCGAGGCTTGAATACTCCAATATGATCAATTCCGGCTCTATGCATGGCCGGTAAATAGGCTTTCTCAAGAAATTCATCAATCACCTCTTCCTGAGCACTTGAGGAGTAATGATAAATTTTTATTTGGTAAAAGTCTCCTTTGCCGGCAAAGGAAAATGCGGTTGTAAGCAATAAAATGGCTATCGCTGAAAATACTGCAATGGTGTTTTTCATAATTATTTTTAGGTTTAATTCTACCTCTACTTTTGTAAGGCAAAGCACATTCTTAGTAAATAGCGCAATTTATTAGGAAACAAAAATGATAAGCACGCTATCTTTCATAATTTGTTAAAGTTATCTAAAAAATAATTAATGCAGAAATTCTAAACCTTCATTTAAATTTATAGCTTAAACATCAATTTTGCCCATACCGGCAAATGATCTGAAGCAAAATGCTCTTGAATGGCTATACCGAAAACTGGCCATTTTATATTTGCAGTTTAACTAAACCGTGATTTTGACGGGATTTTTGTCATTGTCAATGGCTACAAAAGTAAAGGTTCCGGAAATGGCTTTTTCCCTACCTTTTTCATACATCTGCTCAATAAAAATCTCTACGCTTACTTTTAAGCTTGTATTGCCCACATGGACCACACGCCCACACAGTTCAATGATTGTCCCTGCCGGTATTGGTTTGGTGAAATCAATTTTATCACTGCTGATGGTCACCATACGTTGCCGGCTAAAGCGCGTAGCCGTTATAAAGGCCACCTCATCCATCAATTGCATGGCCTTACCCCCAAACAGGGTATCGTAATGATTGGTGGTATTAGGAAAAACAGCTTTATAGATCTTGGTTTCTGATTCGTTGATTTTTTCTTCCAGACTCATGTTTAAATTTTTAGGGCAAGATATATAAGGGCGGTTTAATCTGGGTTAATTATTAGAGGATCAATGGTTTATTTCAGTAAAAAGCTACAATTGGTGTCAAATAAATCCTAGTGAAACCTTCAATAAATAATTTTAAAGGCAAAAAAAAGCGAGTCTTATTCAGACTCGCTTTTTATAATTATTTCTAAAGGTTCTCCTGAAATATCCAGGAATTTATACTCCGTCACCGGTAGAGAAGAATCTTTGATCAAATTGACCCATTTATAATATTTAAAAAACCACTGCAGCCTTTTTGAGAAAATGCCATGAGTAAAATAGGCATGTAAATAGGGGTGCAATGCGATTTTAATCTTTGATTCGTTTTGGTGTACTGCAATATGCTCTAAATCTTTTTCCAGTTTGTCTGCCACAAGAATGGAGGCTTGTATTTTGCCTGTACCATTACAAGAAGGACAAATTTCTTTGGTAACTATGTTCATTTCAGGTCTCACGCGCTGCCTGGTGATCTGCATCAAACCAAACTTGGTAAGGGGAAGTACCGTATTCTTGGATCGGTCTTCTCTCATTGCTTCCTTCATCGCTTCAAAAATGGCCCTTTTATTTTCGGCCTTTTTCATATCGATAAAGTCAATCACAATTATTCCTCCCATATCGCGAAGCCTTAGTTGCCTTGCAATTTCTTTTACGGCCACCATATTGGTTTTAAGGCCAGTATTTTCTTGATCACTTTCCTGGTTGGACTTGTTGCCACTGTTAACGTCCACTACATGCAAGGCTTCTGTATGCTCAATAATGAGATAACCGCCTTGGGGGAGACTAACGGTAGTTCCAAACAGGCTTTTGATCTGTTTTTCTATACCAAAACTTTCAAAGAGCTTCGCTTTTCCGTTGTAAAGCTTAACAATTTTTTCTTTTTCTGGAGCAATGGACCTTATATAAGATCGCATTTGATCGTAAATTACTTCATCTTCTACCGTGATTGCGTCGAAAGATTCATTGAGAAGGTCTCTTATAATTGAAGAGGCCAAACTCATTTCTCCGATGATTTTGTCTTTAACTTTGGCTTTTTGAAGCTTCCTCATCCCATCTTCCCAAGTCTCTAACAAATTTCTTAGGTCTTTATCCAGTTCAGTGACAGATTGACCTTCTGCCACGGTACGAATAATTACACCGAAATTGACCGGTTTGATGGAAGTGATAAGCCGGGATAACCTTTTTCTTTCATCAGCACTACGTATTTTTTTGGATACGTTCACCGTGTTTGAAAAAGGTACCAATACCAAGTATCGACCAGCAAGGGAGAGCTCACACGATAATCGAGGCCCTTTTGTAGAAATTGGCTCTTTGACAACCTGCACCAATACCTGATTATTTTTTGACAATACTTGGCTTATTTTTCCAAGTTTGTCTATCTCAGGTTCGTTTTCAAAACCTTTAAGGTCGAAACCTTTATGGTTTTTATTACGGGTTAACTTTACAAGCTTACTTAAGCTGTTAACCTGTGGTCCTAGGTCTTGATAGTGTAAGAAAGCGTCTTTTTCATAGCCTACGTCTATGAAAGCAGCATTTAAGCCATTTACAATTTTCTTTACAGCACCAAGATAAATGTCGCCAACTTTGAACTTGTTGTCTTCCTCTTC
>NZ_CAXBOC010000044.1:0-17466 GCF_963976465.1 uncultured Cyclobacterium sp.
TTATTGAACCAGTCGGGTTGATGGATACATTTTAGATTTATTGGAACAGTGTACAATCAATTGATCAGTACCAAGGCAATGCATTAGCTGAATGGGATGATCGAATACCGTTTCAAGCAAACATTCATTCAAACCAGCCTTTATTGGTCCACAGTAACACATTTTCCCGGCTTTCAATAGTAGGATTTTGTCTGCATACTGTGCGGCCAGATTTAGGTCATGCAAAATGACAAGCACACCAATATTCCTTCTTTTTAATTGGGCCAATACCTCAAGCATGGCATGTTGCTGTGCAATGTCTAAGCTAGAGGTAGGCTCATCTAGCAATGCATACCTTGGGAAAGGCTTCTTTTCCCATATCTGCACCAATACTCTTGAGAGTTGAACCCTTTGTTTTTCACCACCCGACAGCTGTTCATATTGCTGCCCCTGCAAATGATCGATCTGTGCCAAGGCCATGACTTCATCCAATACTTTTTCGGGATCTTTAACTTTGTTGGAGATAAGCCCCAACTCCACTACTTCCCGAACGGTAAAGGGAAAATTCACTGTAGAATGTTGTGGCATTACGGCCCGAACCGCTGCTAATTGACTGGCCTTTAACCCGGCAATATTTCTACCATTGTATTTTACTACCCCCAAAGAAGCGTAAGAATCTCCTGAAAGGAGTTTAAAGAGCGTTGTTTTACCTGCGCCATTCGGTCCTAATATAGCCATGATTTCACCCGGATGAACCGCTAGATCGGTCGCATCAAGAATTGTCCGCTTTTTGGTCCGAAATTGAATGTTTGAAGCAGATAGCATACTGAAGTTATTTTTTTAAATTATAAATCAAACCCATAAAGAAAGGTGCTCCCAATAAAGAGGTAATCACACCAATCGGCATTTCGGCAGGAATGGCAATGGTTCTGGCCAATAGATCGGAGAAATTCAATAAAATTGCTCCCAATAAAAAGGATCCCGGCAAAACCAATTTATGATCCGCACCGAAACTTATCCGCATAAGATGGGGTACAATCAATCCTACAAACCCTATCATTCCGGACAAGGATACCGCAACACCAACAATCAAAGCCGTGGCCACAAGCAATATCACTTTTGTTCGTTTTACATTTACCCCCATATAAAAGGCCTCTTTCTCACCCAAAGCCATGGCATTCAAATTTTTAGCCCCACGCATTAATAAAAGGGAGGGGATACAAATGAAAATAGCCGCTATGGGAAGCTTGCCCCATGATGCTCCACTTAAATCGCCCAAACTCCAAAAAGTGAAACTCCTCAAAGCAGCATCATCTGCATAGAATAAGGTAAGACCAATCAAAGCTCCCGCCATGGCGTTGATCGCCACACCTGCCAAAATTATGGTGGCTGTATTTCCACCACCATTCCCGGTTCCCAAGTAATAAACCGCCAAAACATGAAATAATCCACCTAGGAAAGCAAACATGGGCAACCCAAAATCAGCTAGTAGAGGAAAGTTATCGACAATGCTGGGTAGCAGAACAAGAAATATAACCGCAAACAAAGCACTACCACTACTCACTCCAATTAACCCGGGTTCTACAAGTGGATTCCTAAACAAGCCCTGCAAAGCCGCTCCGGCGATTCCTAACCCACCTCCAACCAGCACAGCCAGTAATATTCGCGGCAACCTGATCTGCAACAATACTCCGGCAGACCTACTTTCAAAGCCGGCTAAATCCAAGCCCAAAGACCTTGTTAAAATGGCAAGGACTTCCATTAATTCAAGCGAATAGGCTCCTTTGGTTAGGGAAATAAGCAATACCAGGCAAAGGATACCGGTTAAGGACAGTAGCACCCAGTAATTCAAGCGCTTTTTGCTATTCACTATCCCAGAAGCCATCATTTTTTCCTTACTTCTTTAGCCAGTTCAAGTGCCACCTGTCCTACTCTAGGCCCCATACCTGACAAATAATGGCCATCAAAGCTCAACACCTGCTTTTCTTTATAAGCTTTCGTTTCCTTTACTCCATTCACAGCGGCAAGTCCATCCAAGCCTCCCAGACTTTCTAGCCCTGAATCAAATAAGACAAGATAATCGGGAGACATGCTTACCAGTGACTCAGGTGTCAAAGGAATAAACTCTTCAAAGCCCCGAGCTGCCATCTTTATTCCGGCCAAATTGAATATTTCTTCGGCAAAGGTGTTTTCTCCTGCCACAAATAAGGTCTCAGGCCCCCTCGCCATAACAAAAGCTGCAGTAAGGCTATCCTCCTTATCCTCTTCCAGCAAGTAATCCTTTAATGAATTTAAATCTTTCCTTATGTCTTCATTTATCTGTTCTCCCTTATCCGGCACCTCAAAAAGCCTGGCCAATTTCATCACCAATACTTTGGTTTCTTCAGGGTTGGTCGGCTTATTGAAAAAATGAACCTTTAAGTCCATCAACTTCAGTTGGCTGACTACATCCTCCGAGAGGTATTCTTCCTCAACCAAAAGCATATTCGGAGAAAGTGACAATATCCCTTCCGACTTGATTTGATTTCTATAACCAATGCTTGGGAGTGCCTGCATTTTCTTGGGATAGGTAGAGGTTCGGTCGGTGGCGATAATTTTATCACCAAATCCAAGTGTGTATACTATTTCAGTAATGGTCCCTCCCGCAGTAATAATCCTTTGAGGGATATTTTCTTCGGTAAGCTCAATAGATTTCTTTTCACCCGAAGCGCAGGACAATAAACTGAACAATAAAAAAGCCGAAAGCAGGATCTTTTGCATTTATTTAGATTAATTATTAATAAAATCAATAATGCGAATGTACATCTATTTGGATTAATTCCAAATAAAAATAACAGGAATTTTTATTCAAAATTTGACTCCTTAATGGATCTCACAGATCATAACTACAGCTAATTTACTGGAATGGACAGGGTGATAAATTAAGTCTACTGCCTATTGAAATTCTTAACCGGTCCTATAATAGCATTGTGGGAATTCAATATAATTTAAGATATTTAATGAGAGATAGTTTAAGGGATTTACGAAAGACAATAATACCGAATGGCCACTTTCCCAATAATTGGGTAAAACAGTATAAAACTGTTCAGCCCTTCCCTGAAGTCTTATACAGATTGGATTTTACTCAATGGAGAAAGCTATTCCTGCCATTGGTATTTTTTAATCAATCTATGGCTCGATATCGTGAAAGTGAAATCAATAATAAAAAGCATGAAACATAAACCCCAACTTATTCAAATGAAGAAATTAAAGCATTTCCTTAAAAAAAGCCCTTTGCTTTTGGCCATGTTTGCATTAGTTCTGGCATGTGCAGGTCCCAAAACCGTCGAAAACGAAGTAAAAGAAGCAGCTGACTTCGAGATTGTAAAATACAATAATCCAGGAGCAAGTTCATTTTTGGGTGTAGGCCTATGGGCCTGGCCATTACCAATGGATTATGATGGTGACGGAGACATGGACATGCTTGTATCCTGTCCTGACAAACCTTTTAATGGACTATACTTTTTTGAAAACACCAGCGGTGAAGATTTTCCCGACTTCGCTCCTCCGGTGAGAATAGGTGATGCCATTTCTAAAGTTCAGGTATCACATACTTCCCAAGGGGTAAAGGTTTTGACACCCGGTGCTGAGTTATTGAACTTTAAAACGGACTTGGCCTCCACTTCTAATGACCTATTCCCTATAGAAGAATTGACCAAAGACTTGGGTAAAAAGCCAAGGTTTAACCAGTGGAAAATGATAGACTATGAAGGAGATGGTGACCTGGACATTATTGTAGGGATGGACGATTGGTCGGCCTACGGCTGGGATGATGCCTACAATGAGGAAGGCGTTTGGACCAATGGCCCACTTTATGGCTTTGTGTACCTGTTGGAAAACAAAGATGGCAAGTATGAAAACCGCGGCAGAATCCAGGCCGGAGGGAAAGAAATAAATGTATATGGTGCTCCTTCACCTAATTTTGCTGATTTTGATGGAGATGGTGACCTTGACCTTATCTGTGGGGAATTCTTGGATAAATTAACCTATTTTGAAAATACAGGTACCAGAGAAAATCCTGTTTATAAAGAAGGACGGTATTTAGAAAATGAAGAGGGAATCATTGCCATGAATTTGGAAATGATTATTCCCGTAGCCCTTGATTGGGACAAAGATGGTCATGTTGATTTGGTCGTAGGTGATGAAGATGGACGTGTTGCTTTGGTGAAAAATACTGGAGAAATAAAAAATGGACTTCCTATTTTTACCTCCCCAAAGTATTTCAGACAACAAGCCGACAATCTTAAATTTGGTGCCTTGGTAACCCCTGTAAGTGTGGATTGGGACAATGACGGAGATGAAGATATCATTGCAGGAAACTCTGCAGGTCATTTTGCCTTTATTGAAAATTTGGATGGTGCCCCTACACCCAAATGGGCTGAACCTAAATTGCTCGAAATCGATGGTGAGCCAATAAGAATTCAGGCAGGAAACAATGGATCCATCCAAGGGCCTGCAGAAGCCAAGTGGGGCTATACCACCTTATCCGTAGCGGATTGGGATGGCGACGATCATCAAGACATCATCTTTAACTCCATCTGGGGAAAAGTAGAATGGATCAAAAACACAGGGAACGGATTATTGGCACCTCAGCCGGTCAAAGTAGACTGGAAAGGTCAATCTCCTCCCTATCCTGCCTGGAATTGGTGGAAACCTAAAGCCGATGAATTGGTCACCCAATGGAGAACCACCCCTTATGCCATCGATTGGAACAAAGATGGGGTGATGGATTTGGTAATGCTAGATCATGAAGGTTATCTTGCTCTATTTAAAGGCAAAAAAGGGGATGGAGAACCGACTCTGCAGCCCGGAAAACGAATTTTTTATGGGGAAAAGGGTTCTGCCTTTAGCAATAAAGACAAAGTGGAAGATACAAATCCGGGCGTCTTAAGGCTGAATACATCGGATGCAGGAAGCAGTGGCCGAAGGAAAATCAGCTTTATGGATTGGGACAATGATGGAGACCTGGACTTATTGATCAACAGTGTAAACATTTCATTATTTGAGAATGTAAGCGAAAGCCCGGATAAAGTCGTATTCAATCATAAAGGCCCAATTTCTGAGAAAATCCTAGCCGGACACACCACAAGTCCTACATTCGTAGACTGGAATAGAAATGGGACTTGGGATGTTTTGGCCGGTGCCGAAGATGGACATTTCTACTACTTCCCCAGGTAATCAATCAAAATAGTTAAAAAAGCCTCTGCAATAATTGCAGAGGCCTTTTTATGTTTTTCAAATTCCATTTATTGTGGTTCTGCAGCAATGTTGACAAAATCTTTAGTTACCTCAATAGATGGCTTTTTACCGATGTCAATCAACCTGAGGTATATAGACCACCGGCTGTTTTGCATACTTTTCCCTATTAATTATTTGTAGTAATTATTTGCAGCCAATTATCCGGTAAGGCAAGTATTTGGTCTTGATTTAGAAGAATCTTTTCCAATTCCGAATAAGGTATATCCTGTACATCTACCCTTTCACTAGCAGCAATGGCTGCTGCTGCCCCAATACTTTGGCCCAACACCATAAAGGTAGGAACAATCCGGATGCTACCATAGCCTACATAACTTGAGGAAAGACAGGTAGGTGTCAATAGGTTTATGGCCTCTGCTTTTTTAGGAACTGAAGCTTGAAATGAAATTTTAAATGGCTTCCAGGTCCTATCGTTTTCTACATGGGTGAATCCTTCATTATAAGCTTTGCCATCTTTTACTATTCTCCTGGCATGGTGCATATCAGGAGGCCACCAAGCAAGGGCAACAGGATCTGAAATGGTGTCTTCTTTATTGATATCAGTATTGTATTCGGTGATGACATAGTCTGAGACCATCCTCCTTCCACTGCGAATATATAGGCGCCGAGGCCAATTCCCATTGTCTGTAAATTCATCTTTTGGCAAGCCCCAGCCTTCCCAATCTGCTCTCGTTAAGCTATCTACACTTTCGTCATGCTGCAAAAACCAAAGCAAACCCAGTGTAAAAGAACGGTGATAATTGATTATACTATCTTGCTTCTCATAATTCCCCGCAGGGTATTCCCAATTTTCTCCATAAAGATTGGCAGAGAGATCATGCCAACTACCGATGTCTGTTTTTCCATTGTGCCTATTGGCAACAGGCTTGAACAGCCTACCTCCTTCTTTTAAGTATCTCCGGTAAATCTCATACCGTCCCGGATCGTAATCCTCAGGTTTATCAATTGGAATACTGTTATCTTCTTCCTTTGTAAGGCACATCCTGAAACAAAAGCCCTGTATATAAGGACTGGGATCTCCATGATTTCCCAATTCCCCGGATTGAATGGTAGGAATAAGTCCGCTTGTGGGATTTCCTTCGATTACATAAGGGTCAACCCCCACTTGAAATTGCTTGAAAGTATTTACTTCCTGAATTCCATTTAGATTCTCCCCGTATTTTTCATTCCCTTCACGAATTGTTTCAGTAGTAATTCCGGCAAAGTGCAGCAAGTGTCCTTCAATCGATGCATCTACAAATACTTTGGCTTTAATTTCGGTACCATTTTCAAGCATTACCTTTTCTATTCTGTTTCCCTTTTTTCCTACACCGTTTTGTTCCTTTATCCTGGTATTTCTTATAATGGTAATGTTTTTTTCTTCCTCCAACATCAGCTCAATTACTGCTTCAGCTACTGAAGGTTCATATTTTGAATACCATTTTGGGTTTTCAAATTGTGCTTTCAGTCCGTAATGCGCTTCCACTTTTTCATAAAATTCCCGAGCTATCCCCCCAATCACTCGTGCATTTCCAAACCGCATGTCCTTCCCCAATCCCTCCACTACCATCCCCCCCGGATGACCTGTAGGTTCAATAAGTACCACTTTTTTCCCCAGTCTGGCAGCTTGGATAGCAGCAGTAAAGCCCGCCTCACTGCCTCCTAAAATACAAACATCAGTAGTGAAATTAGATTGCTGCACTTTGTCATTGCAAGCATAAAAGGAAAGGCATACAAATAGTAAAAAAGGTAATCTTATAAATTTCATGAATTCTTTGGGTAAGGGTTTTGCTAATTATTTATCTTTTTCGAGGATTTAAGAGATGCTGAAATGATGCTTTTATTTTTTCTCCTTCACCCTGAGGTTTATCCCAAGCTTATCCTAATAAACGCAGCAATTACTTCGATTTACCAAATTTTTATTTGTATGCGCTTTAGCAGGATATTATCATTGTATTTTTGAAATTTTAAGTTTGTGTATAAATTGTATCGGAAATATTTTTCTTGCAGGTATTAATGAAAAATTCAAACGATTACGATCAACTTATAAGAGCAATTGCAATATATAATTGTGAACTTTTGTTTCGATAAATTTATAATCTTTTTTATCCTTAACTTTCCCCAATCAAAATTTGCCGTACAAAAATTAAAACACTGAGAGGAATGTATCTGAAAACTATGTAAAACTTAGGTAAATAAAGCTTCACTCTACTCGAAATAAAACATTAATGCCCTATAATTCAACCTACAAAATGAAAAATATATTTAAGCTGCTTTTTACAATCCTTGTTAGTACAGTCTCTTTAAATCTTACTGCGCAGCAAAAAGCAAAACACGCTCCCTACGATAAGGGGAAAATAAAAGTCAGCCAAGATTGGCTCGTTAATTCTATACCAGAAAAAACCGGTATTTTCTCCAATTCCAATGGTCAACTTGTATTAAGCAATGGTCTGATCAGCAGGGTATTCGAAATCAACAAGGGCGGCGCTACTGTGGGACTGGAAAACTTAATGACGGGTGAAAACATGCTTCGGGCAATAAGACCTGAAGCAGAAGTAAGCATTGATGGCTTAAAGTTTCCTGTGGGAGGTTTGGTTGGGCAGCCGGTACAAAACTACCTGCTGGACAAATGGGTACAACAAATGGAAGCAGACCCCTCGGCCTTAACCTTGCTGGACCAGAATTTTGGCAACACAACACCCAGATTTGATTGGAAAAAAAGGCCGGAATGGATGCCCAAAGACCTGGATTGGCCGGCTCCCGGTAAACAATTGGTATTTACCTATGGGTTTAGCCAAAAACTGATCACACACCTTGTCAACCAAAGCAATACCGACCAAGGCAGAGAAGTATTATTTATGGATGATTTCATGGATTTAAAGCAAAATTGGGAGGTCTTTGCATCTAAAGGAGATGAGAGAAATTCTTTTATCAATGAAGGCAAGGCCGGGGAAATCATGGCCTTGGCCAATCAATATGTGTACGCAAGCACTCCGGTACCTGCTAAGAGTAAGGTCTGGATTGTTGAAATCGATCCCGGTACTGATAAGTCCGGCAGCTGGGGCCCGGGCATGGCCTTGCAATCAAAAAATGGGGCCTTGTACAAGTTTAACCTGAGAACGGGCGATCTTAGCTTTGGTATATATGATGGGAAGAATGAAAGAAGGATTGGGAAATTACTAGCCGGAAAGAAAGTATACCTCAGGGCAGAACAGCTACCGGATGGCCTAACCTTCTCCTTTTCTTACACGGGGGAGGATTTCGAGCAATTGGCAAAGATTCCTACAGACAACAGTCCTATCGCCTCACTTCAAGTGGGGAAAATGGATCAAAAAGCCGGAGCCGGGGATTTCATTACTTCAGGAGAAAGAGGCCGTAGTCATATTAATCAGGTGCAGATTTTAGGAGAACTTCAAGAAAATGCCAAACAAGAAAAATTGGATCGGTTAAAATACTTGAAAGACCTCCAAGTGAAGGTTTTCTACGAAATGTATGATGGCATCCCTCTTCTTTCCAAATGGATTGAGGTCGTCAATAATTCCGGGCAAAAAATAGTTGTTGACCGTTTTAAAAGTGAGATTTTGGCTTTGGTGGAAGCAGAAAGCGCAGTGGATGATAAGGATATTTGGAGAAAACCCAACCTTTCTGTAGAGACAGATTTCCGCTTCGGAGGTATGTCTCCGGATAACCTTTACTCGAGTAGCATTGCCTGGAATGCAGACCCTGCATATAAAACACAGGTGAATTACAATATGAAGACACCTGCTTTGCTGGAAGCATACCCTAAATTAGGCCCGATGAAAACTTTGGCCCCGGGTGAAAGCATGAAAAGCTTTAGAACTTGGGAGCTATTCCATGACAGCTGGGACCGAGAGCGAATCGGTCTTGCCGAAAAGAGAATGTACCGTTCACAAGCACCTTGGGCTACCGAAAACCCTATCATGATGCATGTTCGGAATGCTGACAATGCCTCTGTGAAAAAAGCCATAGATCAGTGTGCTGAGGTAGGCTTTGAAATGGTAATCATGACATTTGGTAGTGGATTTCAGATTGAAAATGACAGCCCGGAAAACCTGAACCGAATGAAAGCCCTTGCTGATTATGCTCATGAGAAAGGTATAGCGCTGGGTGGTTATTCCCTATTAGCCAGCAGGAGCATCGACAAAGAAAATGATGTGATCATGCCTGAAGGAAAAAAACCGAGGTTTGGCAATTCTCCTTGCTTGGAAAGTGAGTGGGGACAAGAATATTTCAAAAAGCTTTATGCTTTTTACGAAAATAACGGGCAAGATATTTTAGAGCACGATGGAAGCTACCCCGGAGATGTATGCGCCAGCCATAATCATCCCGGACATTCCGGTTTAGAAGACTCCCAATGGAACCAATACGAAACCATCAGGGAATTTTATGAATGGTGCCGAAGCAAAGGAATTTTCCTCAATGTGCCGGATCATTACTTTATGGCAGGAAGCAATAAAACCGGAATGGGTTACCGCGAGACCAACTGGTCTCTTCCTCGGGCACAACAGGAAATCATAGAAAGGCAAAACATCTATGATGGTACCTGGCAAAAAACCCCTTCTATGGGTTGGATGTTTGTGCCTTTGGTGGAATACCATGGCGGAGGCAAAGAAGCCACAATTGAGCCATTGAAAGACCATTTGCCTCATTACGAACAAAGGTTGGCCAACCTTTTTGGTGCAGGGGTACAGGCCTGCTACCGGGGTCCACAATTGTACGACAGTCCCCAGACCAAAGAAATTGTTAAAAAGTGGGTGGATTTTTATAAGGCACACAGAGGAGTACTAGACAGTGATATTGTCCATATTAGACGGCCTGACGGAAGGGATTATGACGGATTGCTACATGTCAATCCTGAAGGAAAAGAAAAAGGGCTGATCATGCTTTACAATCCCCTAGAAGTGCCGGTGGCCAAGACCATAAAGGTCAACCTGTATTATACAGGCCTGTCCGAAAAAGCCGTATTGACCAATCAGGATGGGGATAAACTGCATATGAGCCTAAATAGGGATTATAGCATTAACCTTCCCATCCATATTCCGGCAAAAAGCCAGCAGTGGTTTGTAATCAATTAAAACAATTTCTTCTTAAACGACACCTATAAAATGATAAAGATAATTGGTCTTACAGGGCTATATTGCCTACTTGCTTTTGTCAGCTTTGGACAAGAGCAGTCTGTAAAATATTATACCCTTTCCAACAGCCTAATAAGCAAAACCATTGAGGTTCGCGATGGTCATTTGAAAACCACCCAAATTGAAAATAAAGCTACAGGCGAAAAGATTCCTATCCATACCAAAACCGAATTTAAACTGAGAATTTCAGAAGGAACTGATCAACCCAAAACCGCCGAAAACCTGGTTTCGGCGGACTTTGTGTTGGAGAAAGTATTGGAAAATTCACCAAATCTCATGTCTTTCCTTTTGAAAGAGAAACAGGGGAAAATGTCCGTTGAATTGACCTATAGTCTGGATGAAAATGAATTTTATACCAGAAAATCACTAAAGATAAAAGCTGGAATTAACCTGGTATTGGAACGCATAGATTTAGAAGTTATTGATGGAGGTTTGGTACAGCCTTATCAGCAAAAACAGATTACTGCTCAAGGACCTGCACAATGGAAACCGGGGCTGGGACAACCGCTCTTTGGGCAAAATGCCCCCATTTTTATGGGCATTGAGTTCCCTGCCAGTGACAATTTTGTAGGAGCAGATCAAACTGCATACTGTGGCTATTTATGGGGAAAATCACTTAAGGAAGGTGAAACTTATTTGACCTATTCATCGGTAACAGGGGTTGGAAAAGACAATGATGGTCTGGAAAAAACTTTTCAAGCCTATATCGATAATATCAGAATTAGGCCTCTCCGATTACAAGTTCAGTACAACAGCTGGTTTGATTATGGACAAGGTGTCAGCAAAGAAAAATTTATCTCCAGTGTGAATAAAGTACACGAGGAACTTGTGATCAACCGTGGAGTTCCTCCTTTAAATGCCTATGTAATCGACGATGGTTGGCAGGATGTTCATGCAGACTGGTCAGATGAAGTATGGAAAATCAATGAAAAGTTTGACATGGACTTTTCCGGAAGTTTCGATAAAATGAGGGCTGTTGATTCCAAATTGGGACTCTGGCTTAGTCCGGGATTACTTTTCGGAGCTCAGCCGGCAGCCAAACCTCTAGGCAAGCAAGGTTTTGAAATTTTGGGCAATTGGATGAGTATTGCCGGCCCCAAATATATGGGTTTACTTGAAAAAAGAATGTTGGATTTAACCCGACAGGGGGTCTCCTATTTCAAGCTGGATGGGATTTTTGGTCACTTGAACATTCGGGAATTTGAGCTAGACGGAAGCGATTACGGTCTTCCGAAAATGCCACAGCTGGGCATTGATGGGTTAAGCCCTTCAGACAGCCTGCTCAATGATCCAAAGTACGATGCTTTAAAAACTTACTATTTGGTAGCAGGTACAGAAAGGTTAATAGAAATTTTTGAAAAACAACATCAGGTCAATCCTGAAGTATATATCGTCATTTCAAACGGAGCTTACCTAAGCCCATGGTGGCTCATGCATGTAGATGCTGTCTGGATGATCAATGCAGGAGATGCCGCAGGGGGTAGCACCAGAACAGAGGAACTTGTTTATAGGGATGGGGTCTATTATGACACCTGGATCAAAGAAAAAACCCAATATCCAATGAATTCCTTGTTTAATCATGAACCTAAGAAGACCAAAACCGGTGAAAGCAAAGAAGATTTCTTCAACTACCTGATGATGAACCTTTCCAGAGGCACCGGATTTGTAGAATTGTATTTAAAAACCAAGGAATTATCCAAGGAAGATTGGGATGTATTAGCCGATGGGCTTACATGGGTACACCATGCTTTTCCCTATTTCAAGTACGTGACCATGCATGGTGGAGACCCAAAACAGCAAGAAGCTTATGGTTATAGCGGATGGAATAAAAAAGGTGGCTATATCTCCATTCATAACCCCAACAAGTCTGCAAGTGCCAATTACAAAATTTCTTTGGATTCCCTATTAACGCAGCACAAAAAGAATACAACCTACAAAATGATTCCTATCGTAGGAAATTCACCAAAAAAAGAGACCAATATCGAGAATGGCACCCAATTGGAACTTGAATTGGCACCCGGTGAAATTCTGATTTATGAATTTCAAAAAGTAAAACAAACTAGGGAAATCATTCATCATTAAACTCTGGTTTTACCTCCTAATTAGGGATTTGGTTAAATTTTATATTGAGGGATTAAGGGCAATATTAATTTATTGCCCTTATTTTTTTTATAGGTATAGAGAATTTTTTAGGCTTCAAAGGGATCATCAGACGCTCCTGTAAACCCTTCATTTTCTATTGCTCAAATAGACTTCCCAGTATTGCTGTTAACAGTTTTTTCTAGGGCCATCTCAGGTTATGCCCAGACCTCAAATAACTTCATCGCATCACTTTCCCTATTCATCGCAGTCTTTTTGGGTTTCATCGCAGTTCAAAAAAAGGCTGGATTAAGCACCGTATGTTTGAATCATAATTTAAAAACAAACAAAAAAAATACACGCATTTAAACAATAAGATCATGAAAAACATACTTAAAAGTTTCGCAGTAGCCGCATTAATGTTTATTTCCTTAAGCTCTATGGCTTATGTACCTAGTGTTAATCTAATCAATGGATCTACCTCAAAAAGTTTAGTGTTAGCCATGGTTTCTTCCACCAATGCTCAAGATGTGTCCTTAATTGATGCCAATGGCAATACTTTATTTTATGATGATGTGACAGACCATAGCTATACTAAAAGCTTCAACCTAAAGAATCTTGATGAAGGCACTTATTTCATCAACGTAAATAACAAAGAGCAGTCCGTGGTTTACACCCTTGTATTAGAAGCTGATGGCATCAATATCCTCAATAAAGAGATGGTAGAAAAGCCTTCTGTGTTTGATACATATGGCCACAAAGTAAACCTCAACCTTAACAATAGTGACCGAACTAAAGTGGCCATAGAAGTGACCAATCAAGACCATGCCAAACTTTATAAAGAAGTCTTTACCGGCAAAAAAACCATTGACATGACCTTCAATTTTGAAAGTGCCGTCCAAGGTGAATATACCATCAGCGTCAAAGATGGTAATGAGGTTTATACCCAAGAAATAAATGTGAATTAAGCCAAAAATAGGTTCACATCAAGAACTAAATGTTATAAGCTTTCATAATGGAGATGCCCCTGTCTTTACATCAAGTACTGTTCAGGGGTTTCTTTTTTTATATATAGTAACCTAAGCGATTTTTGCTGCATTGGTTATGATGGTTGAAGCGGCCAGTAGTACCAAGAATCGATTGTCAACGGGATAGGGCTTCTTTTTAAAACAAAAAACAAATATATTGAAGGCAGATCCTTTCAAAAAAACAATTCATGATAAATTGTATTGCCATAGATGACGAACCCCTTGCGTTGGAATTGCTCAAAAAATACATCGACAAAATAGCATTCCTGAACTTGGTAGCTACCTGCGACAATGCCTTTGATGCCATGGAGCAAATGCAGCACCAACAGATAGATCTTATCTTTGTTGATATTCAAATGCCGGAATTAACAGGCCTACAGTTTATTTCAAGTCTTGAAAAAAAACCTTTGGCCATCGTTATCACCGCCTACAAAGAATTTGCCTTGGACAGCTTTGACTTGGATGTGGTGGATTACCTGCTAAAACCTGTTCCTATGGATCGTTTTTTGAAAGCCTGTAACCGAGCCAAAGACCGATTTGAATTATTAACCAACCATAATCATGACCAGGCTACAAAAGATCCAGACCATTTTTTTGTTAATGTAGATTACAGTCAAGTAAAAATTAAGTTTATTGACATCCTATGGCTTAAAGGTTATGGGGATTACCTTAAATTTTATTTGAAAAAAAACTCTCAGCCATTGGTGGTTCGGATGAGTTTCAAGGAAATCGTATCCATATTACCGCCAAAACAATTTATAAGAATTCACAAATCTTATATGGTGGCTATAGATGAAATTACTTCCATCCGTAAAAGCAGTCTCTTTTTGGGAGAATTGGAATTTTCAGTGGGGGAATTCTACAAAGAAAGCGTAGAAAAGCTAATTGATTAAGCCTGATATAAGATCAGGGTTTATATGAAACTTATTCTTCTTAACTTGGTTAATCCTATGTAAATTTTCTAATAGACTCCTATCTTTAAAATTATGAAGGCTGAAAACAAGGACCAAAAAGAACACCAACAGGACTTGGAGAAAAAATCCAATGAGGTAGAAAGGTCAGAGAATTATACCGAGATCCTCAGCCGTGTCATACACGAGGGGGAGGAAATATTTAAAATAAATAATAGGGCAGTATTTTTAAGTGCTTGCATCGCCGGCTTAGAAATAGGGTTCAGTTACCTTTTGGTTGCTACTTTATATTTCACCTTTGAAGGGAGGCTGGATGAGAATACCACCTTCAAATTATTCGGCCTTGTATATCCCTTGGGATTTATCATGGTCATTCTAGGTAAATCGGTATTGTATACCGAACAAACCTCTGTATTGGCCTTACCGGTGTTGAATGGACAAAGGTCAATTCTTGAACTATTAACCATCTGGTCTATTGTCATTATTGGGAATCTCTTGGGGGGAATCTTATTTGTATTCTGTGTAGGAGATTTGGCTTCCCAACTCAACCTATTTGATAAAGTAACAATGGTTAAAATTGCCGATCACATCTTGGATCACAGTTATTGGGTATTGCTGTTGAGTTCCATATTTGCAGGTTGGCTGATGGGACTTTTAACCTGGCTTTTGAACAGCACCACTGAAGCCTTGACCCGAATACTATTGATTGTTCTAATCACTGGCACCATAGGTTTTGTAGGTTTTCACCATAGCATCGTAGGGAATATAGAAGCCTTTGCCGGTTATTTATATTCGGAATATATCTCCATTGGGGATTATTTGGTCTTCCTTGTCCTAACCTTATTGGGCAATGGAATTGGGGGTGCCATTGTGGTAGCACTTTTTAAGTATCGGATTTTCGAATCCCATTATGCTTCAAAAAGGAAACATTAAGCGGCCTTACTCTGGATTAAATATATCTCAACCTGACGGAGAGAAATTTTTGCTTTAGCTGTGATTTCAGCAATTAAACCTGACCTATGCAATAGACAATCTGTACCTAATCCCAATTAAAATGAGAAAGTAGTTACTACAAACCCATGGTCTGAAGGGTAAGGAAAAGTTTTGCCATTGATGAAAAAGGGTTCACCCAAGTGTGCATTGTAGGAATCTGAAGTAATGGGCTTTAACGCATCCCGCTTATAAAAAATATAATCTATTCGGTGTTCATCCTTCACCCCTTTACTGTCCCAGGTAACACCAGGATGGGTTATGGGATAGGGATTTAAAGTTCTGTAAGTATCAATCAAACCTATATCTTCTAAAACCTTGGTACTGTACCAGGGGACCTGCAAACCATTGTGAATTTCCTTGGTCTCTTCTCCCCAATCCAAATGTGAAGGGCTGTTCATGTCTCCGCCAAAAATCATGGGAATGGAATCAGTGGCTGCACTGTATCTTTTTAAGTAGGGAAGTACCTTTTGAATCCTATTGTACCGGGTTTCTGTCTTTTCCCAGTCAAGCAATTCAGCAGTATTCATACCCATTTTCTCGGGTTCATTCTCCCAAGGCAGATAATGAAACCAATTGGAAAAGAAACGGATCTTTTGACCCTTTATTAGAACTTCTCTTCCTCCTAGGTAAAAAGGATATTCTGTGTCTAGGGGCTCACCAAAGGGAAACTTAGAGAAAATGGATAGATTGACGTTTTTGTCATCCAAGGCAGTCCCTTCCTTAGCAATTAAATGAAAATTATAGCCCAGAGAATCTGCAATTCTTTTGCCTGAACCATAGGTTTCTACCATCAAGATCACATCGGGATCAATTTCTTTTATAATTTGAATGACTTGCTGAGGCCCATTTTCTATGTCATTGCCCCCATGCAAAATATTCCAGGCCATCACTTTGAAGGTGATCGGTTTTTCTTTGGGGGTGCAATTTCCAAGTACGAAAAAAACGATTAAACCAAGTAAAATTCTCATCATTAACTATTAATTTTTGCCATAGGAATCCTTTCAAACGCCCAATAAAAAGCAGCAAAAACAAAGGGTTTGAAAACTGACGGATATTAGGAACAAAGCTAATTGCTCAGCCCTGTAAAACAAGCTCAATCAAGTTAATTTGTTATCTATAAACACTAATTTGTTTAATAACCTGAGTAGATGTTGCACCATTTCATTTAATTGCTGAAATTAAACAGGCTCATGAAAAATCCGGTAATTGTATCATATTTAAAAATGACCTACATCATGTAATTCACTCATAATCATCACTAAATTCGCTTTCTATATTTCTATAAATGCCAAAACCAACCACCATAAAAAGCCGCTCACAGTCGTTTTTTGTCGAAATCGGCGACTTAACACTTTTCGCCGGACGATTTTTCAAAGAAGCATTCAGTCTTCCTTTTGAGTTTAAGGAGTTGGTGCGCCAATGCAATAATGTAGGTAACCGCTCCTTACTTTTGGTGGGAGTAACCGGATTTATATTAGGTCTTGTTTTTACCCTTCAGTCCCGCCCTACACTAATGGAGTTTGGTGCAGAAAGTTGGATGCCTTCTATGGTAGGAATATCTATTGTCAGAGAAATAGGTCCGGTGATCATTGCCCTGATATGTGCCGGAAGGGTCGGCTCAGGTATAGGCGCAGAACTGGGGTCTATGCGCGTTACAGAACAAATAGACGCCATGGAGGTTTCCGGAAACAATCCTTTTAAATACCTGGTGGTTACCCGTATTCTGGCCACTACCTTGATGTTGCCTTTATTGATTATAACAGGAGATGTCATTGCACTTTTGGGCTCTGCCATTATTGAAAACCTAAAAGGAAATGTCTCTTTTGTTCTTTATTTTAATCAGGTTTTTGATGCGCTCAAATATAGTGACATCATCCCCGCCACCATAAAATCCATTTTCTTCGGTTTTGCCATAGGACTGGTGGGATGTTATAAGGGTTACAATTGCTCCAAAGGAACCGTAGGTGTGGGAGAAGCCTCCAATTCAGCAGTTGTTTATACTTCTATGTTGTTGTTTGTCATTGATTTTATTGCCGTCTTTGTTTC
>NZ_CAXBOC010000045.1:0-17347 GCF_963976465.1 uncultured Cyclobacterium sp.
GAGATTTTAAATTCCTTAATAAAGATTCTCCCATATTAACGCCAAATTTGAATAAATTGGCCAAACAAGGGGCTGTTCTTACCAATTTCTATACGGGTTCTCCTACCTGTACTGCCTCCAGGGCCAGTTTACTTACCGGAAGGATTCCGCAGAGAAACAAGTTGGACTACCAACTAGGGGGACTGGCAGGAAATTATGGCATTGGTCTTCCACAAACTGAAATTATTATTCCAAAGGTATTGAAAAACAGCCCTTATGGTTACCAAACGGGTGCATTTGGGAAATGGAACATAGGCTTTGCCCCGGGTTCAAGACCAACAGAAAGAGGTTTTGATGAATTTTTGGGAATTGCTTCCGGAAATGTAGACCACTTTTCCCATGTATATGCCGGCAGACATGATCTTTATCACAATACAACTTCCATCAATAGGCATGGTGAGTACAGTACGGACTTGTTTGCCAATGCAGCGATAGATTTTATTACCGAGAAAACCACTGATAAAAAGCCGTGGATGGTTTATTTGCCTTTTGATGCACCACATCATCCGGGTAATAGAAACATTGAGCCGGGAGAAGAGAATATTTGGAAAGCACCGGATTACGCTTTCAAGCCTTATGGATTAAAACCAAATGAAAAGGACCCTAAAAAAAGGTTCAATGCCATCGTGACCGCCATAGATATGGCGGTAGGTAGAGTTATGGATTCCCTAGACGAATTGGGAATTGCAGACAATACCTTTGTCTTCTTCTATTCCGACAATGGCGCATTTTACCCTTATCTGGATATTCAGTCCAATGCGCCTTTGAATGGGGCCGGAGTCACCCTATGGGAAGGCGGAATCCGTGTTCCTGCCTTGGTGAGATGGCCGGGTAAAGTCAAGGACAATTCTACCATTAATACCAGACTTTGGTCATTGGACTTGATGCAGGCGGCAGCCAGTTTGGCACAGGCTGAGCTGCCACAAGACAGGTATTATGATGGGAGAAACCCATTGCCTGTATTGACAGGGGAGACCAGCCATTCACCACATGCCTCCATGTTTTTTAAATACAAAGGGCAGGAAGCATTGATATGGGGAGATTATAAGATCTTTAGAGAAAGTAATGAAGAGCCTTGGAAGCTTTTTAACCTTCAGGAAGATATCGGAGAAACCAATGACTTGGCTGAGAAAAGGCCTGATTTGGTGAAAAAATTAGAAGAACCATTTAAATTAACGGAAGCGGAGATTAAGCGTGATTTGGAACGAGAACGACTGACACCTTATACCTCCAATAATAATTAATAAAATTCATGAATACCCAGCTAAGACGAATAGCATTATTTGCGACCTACCTTTTGTGTTTATCGCTATCAGTGGAAACGATGGCTCAAAAGTCAAAGAAGCCGAATATTCTTTTTATAATTTCAGATGACCTTACTACTACAGCAGTTTCTTCCTACGAAAATGCTGCCGGATATACACCAAATATCGATCTGCTGGCGGAAGAAGGAACCAGATTTACCAGGGCTTATTGTCAGTATCCCGTATGTGGTCCTTCAAGGGCATCTATGATGTCAGGATATTATCCTCATGCTACAGGGACTTTCGGATATGTGAGTGGAAGAGAGAATATTGGTCCGGATAAAAAAATGTGGCCACAATTGTTCAAAGAGAATGGTTGGTTTACGGCCAGGGTAAGCAAGATTTATCATATGGGCGTTCCCATAGATATTGAGAAAGGGTCTAATGGCACAGACGATGAAGCTTCATGGAATGAAAGGTACAATAGTCAGGGCCCAGAGTGGACTGCAGATGGTGAAGCGGAATTGGTGCAAAATAATCCATATGGCCTATTGCCAAGAAAAGGAGGGAATGTGATGACTATTGTGAAAGCAGATGGTGATGACTTGGTGCATTCGGATGGTAAAACAGCCGAAAAAGCTTCCGAATTGATTCGTTCCCACAAAGACGAACCTTTCTTTTTAGCCGTAGGTCTGGCGAGGCCCCATGTGCCCTTTGTTGCCCCCAAACCTTACTTTGAAAGGTTCCCATACGAACAGGTAATCCTTCCTCCCAAAGTAGATGGTGATTGGGATGATATTCCTGCCCGAGGGATAAATTACGTCACCACAAAAAATGCTAAAATGACCGAGGAGCAACAAAAGAAAGCCATTGCTGCTTATTATGCTTCTGTAAGTTATATGGATGCTCAGGTAGGTAAAATTCTTAACACTTTAAAAGAAGAAGGCCTTGAAGACAATACCATAGTAGTCTTTACTTCTGACCATGGTTTTCATTTAGGAGAACATGATTTTTGGATGAAAGTAAGTTTAAAAGAGGAATCGGTAAGGGTGCCTTTGATCGTAAAAATCCCGGGCCAAAAAGCACAGGTTTCCAATAGTTTTGTGGAATTGATTGACCTGTATCCAACCATCGCTGAATTGGCTGGAGTAAAAGTGGAGGATAAGATTCAAGGTATAAGTTTTGTTCCAACCCTCGACGACCCTGGTTTTAAAACCAGAGACATGGCCTTTTCTGTCAATAGGTGGAGAGGAAAGCATGCCTTCTTATTAAGGAATGACAAATGGGCCTTTACCCTTTACAATGAAGATGGAAGTGATGGGATTGAATTATTTGACATGGAACACGATCCCAAACAGTATAATAACTTGGCAAGCTACCCGGCCTATCAAGAGATTGTTGCTCAGCTAAAGGAAGAGGTCAATAAGAAATTAGTCGCAATTAGAAATAATGATTTGCCGAATAAACCGGTTGAACAATAAATAATATACCCAATGAATAACCTGATAACTAGTGGCTTGAAGCTTTCATTTCTATTGATTTCCACTTTGTGGTTGTTGGCCTCGTGCAGTGAAAAGGCCGAAACTCAAGCAACCCACCCCAATGTAGTGCTACTTCTTGGCGATGACCATGGCTGGGATGAAACAGGATACAATGGGCATCCTTTTCTCCATACACCTGTATTGGATGAAATGGCTAAATCCGGTGTACGAATGGATCGATTTTATTCGGCATCTCCGGTTTGCTCTCCTACCAGGGGTAGTATCATTACCGGGAGGCATCCCAATAGATATGGCACTTTTACACCCGGTTATTCTATACGACCGGAAGAAATTAGTATAGCAGAGCTCATGAAAAATACAGGATATGTTACTTCTCATTTGGGGAAATGGCACCTGGGCCCTGTCAAAGAGGCTTCACCTACCAATCCAAAGCAGTTTGGGTTTGATGAATACCTTTCACACGACAATTTCTTTGAAATGAATCCACATTTATCAAGGAATGGGGCAGACCCTGTGGTTTTCAAAGGCGAGAGTTCTGAAATTTTGATTGCAGAGGCAATCGATTTTATTGAACGAGCAAAAGAAAAAAATCAGCCCTTTTTTATCGTGATCTGGTATGGTTCACCTCATGAGCCTTATAGCGCAAAACCGGAGGACCTGGCCTTGTATAATAGTTTGCCTGAAGATTTCGGAAATCGAATGGTAAGGTTGACCTCCAATGAGACAGGAAAGCCGGTGAAACGTTTACAACGAGAGGTATTGCGAGAGCGATTTGCTGAAATTACGGCCATGGATAGGTCTATAGGGCAATTAAGAACCTATCTTGATGGGGAGGGAATTCGAGAAAATACCCTGCTATGGTACTTTGGTGACAATGGAACGCCTCAGGAGGGTAATGCAACTGTTCCTTTCAGAGGTCAAAAAGGAAGGGTATATGAAGGAGGTGTACGGGTTCCTTCTGTTTTGGAATGGCCTGAAAAAATAAAGAATCCTTTTATTACCGAGGTTCATGGTGTTTCCAGTGATGTATTTCCTACCCTCTGTGATCTCACCGGTCAAACACTTCCTGACCGACCTATAGATGGAATCAGTCTATTGCCCATGCTAGAAGGCAAAATGGATACAAGACCTGAGCCTATCGCTTTCTGGAATGGAAGACCAAGAAATAATGGTGAAGGTTTGGCCGATTATATAGACCCGGAATTACAAAAAGGCACCTCCCCTTTGGTGAAATTGATGAATGGGATACCTACCAGAAACTTTAAAAATTATAAACAAACGGATATCCAAGAGGAGGATTTTTCAGGCCCCAGAACTTTATTGGGTAATCAATACAAATTGGTGATCCATGGAGGCACCGGAGAGGAAGCCGAAAAAGAATTGTTTGATATCAATGCAGATCCGGCAGAGGAAAATAATATATTATCTGATCACCCGGAAATAGCCGAAAACATGGAAAATACCTTACATGATTGGCAACGATCCGTCTTAGAGAGTTTGATTGGAAAGGATTATCAATAAATAAATGAATCAAGGAGTGGAGCAATCAATGGTGGTTGCTCCATTTTCTTTTTTATGCGAAATTATTCTCGTTTGCCCACCAACGGTTATTTGGTACTTCCCATAAAATGCATCGGCTGAATATTGGCCTTCAGTAGTAGTAGTAGTACCGGTTTTCTCCGTCCACCAAGTGTCAAAAACAAGTTTTTGATAAGCATGTGCTGCAGGCTTTGGTTGCCAGTCTCGGGTATATAGGGAGGAGGCCGGAATCCAATTGACTCCTTCCCAAAAACCCCACATTAGGATACCTTCCACTGCCGGATGGGCAAAGCAGATGCTATAATAATCCACCAATTCGATAGCGCTTTGCTTTTCCTCCTCCGGACTCATTGCCAATTGCGTGTCTTTATGGAATTTGGATCGTTGACCCGGCATATTGAATTCGGTGATTCGTATCGGTAGTCCAAATTGGGCCAGGGAGTCAAGGCTACGTTTCAGTTCCTTTCTGTCAAAGGTACTGCCATGCAAGTGACCTTGCACGCCAATTCCGGCAATCGGAACGTTTTGAGCCAAGAGTTCCCTAATTTGCGCCAAATAGTCCGCCAACCTATTTCCTGTTAAGATATCATAATCGTTGAGGTAAAGTTGAGCCTCAGGATCTCCTTCAAGAACCCATTTGGCCATTTTGGCTGTAATGTCCGGCCCCAACCGATCTTCATAATAATTGCCATGGATCATTTCATTGTTCAGATCGTATTCTACAAAGCGGCCTTTGTACTTTCGGGCAATGCTAATGGCTCGATTTTTTATGGTGGCCTCCAGTTCGGCATCACTCAACTCCATTATCCAAGGCTGAACAAATTTTTCTATGCCCCAAAATAAATTATGTCCCCGCAGGGGAATATCGTTTTCCTCTGTCCAATTCAAAATTCCTTCTACGGTTAAATGATTGACTTTGCCTTTTTCCCTTTCCATATTGGCCCACTTGAGCGCATTTTCTGTAACGGCACTGTTAAAGTTTTTAAGAAAATGGGATTTGTATTGGTTGAGATCCTCTTGGGACATTTTCCCTGATCCCAGTCCATTGGCAATGGCTGCCCCAAACCAAAATTCATGGGAAAGCTGCTTTACAATTACCTTATCCCCAGGATTAGCCTTGACAATCAGCTTGCCTTTTCTATGCTGAGCAATGGCTTGGTCTATAGGGGGATTTTGGCCTAAAGCTTGCACGCACGAACAAATCAGGATAACTAGGCTAAAAAGGATGAAAGAAATTTTATGTATGTTTATCATTCTGGATTTTATTGATGTAGAACGAAATTAACAATTAACCATTAATAATTTACAACTTTTCGGGTAAGATGGGGTGATCGGGTGATGTAGTGATGTAAAGCGATCCCCTATCACAGATCACTCTAAATCTTTTTCCCCCTCAGCTCCGTTCAGACCCTAATTAACAATTGATAATTAACCATTTCCACATTGATTATCCAATTTGAAAACAATTCACAACCGCATCACGGTCACCCTATCACTCGATCGCTTCAACTCCCTCAATCACTTGTTTTATAATGGCGGCCAATTCACTTTCATTTGGTGCTGTAAACATGTCCGAATGTATGCATTCTACATCGATTACTCGCATGGATTTGGAACAGCCTTTCCATCCTAAATATTCTGGATCAAAGAAATATTTTGTCCGAATTTTAGCCCTTATCATTACTATCTCTCCCGCATAAAATCCTGGCGAATAATTCTTGCAAGCAAGCACATGCATGGCTTTGATATTATTTATCCTTTCAATAATAGGACTATCTATTTTTTTTGTTTTTACCCTAAGCTTGACAAGTAAACCATTGATTTTTTTGCTAATTGACCTGGATTTTATATCTCTTAAAATATTGGGATGGCGGAATAATAATTTAATGTCGAAGAATTTTTTATTCAATTCACGATAAAGTTTAGCAGCAAGCTTATTTTTAGGTGTTTTTTTACTTTTGGCAAAAGTTGCAAAACTGTCAAGTAAAAAGAGGTGTTTTACAGATATATTGGTCTCCGCCAATTGCTTAGCCATTTCATAGGCGATAATTCCTCCCATGGAATACCCTCCCAAAATTATATTTCCTTGGGGGTGGTTTTGCATTATTTCGTCAATATAAGAAGCAGCAATTTCTTCAATGGATTCGAATTCAGGACTTTCTCCATCCATTCCTTTTGATTGAATGCCGTAGATGGGTTGCTCCGGGTCAAAGTATTTTGCAATGGTCTGAAATGGCATTACATTCAAGCCTGCTCCATGCACTAAGTATATTGGGTCTTTTTTCCCTTTTGGCTGTATAGGTACTAAGGACTTCCATTCCTTGTTTAAACCCACATTTGATTCCAAAAATAATCCTAATTGCTGTATTGTTGGGTATTTAAACAAAATTGATAGTGGTAGGAGTGTTCCTAACTCTTTTTCTATCTGGGTCATTACTTTTACAGCAATCAGTGAATGCCCACCTAGATCGAAAAAATTATCCGTGATATCGATTTTTTTTAAGCCTAAAGCCGTCTTCCATATTTCCGCTATTATCTTTTCTTTATCTGTATTAGGTAGTAAAACAACATCTAAAACCATTGGCTCAGGATCAGGAAGTTTTAGGCGATCAATTTTTCCACTGGCTGTATGCGGGAAATGATCAACTACAACGTAATCAAATGGCATCATATAGACCGGCAAATTTAAAGAAAGTTCTTTTTTCCATCTTTTTACCTGAGTGCTTGTTACTTCTGTGTTCTTGCTAGACTTGTCCTCCAAATCATCCTTAAGTAGGAGGTAGGCCACCAAACCCATGTCATTACGAGAAGTTTTTCTAAATAAAACCACACTTTCTTTGACTGAATTCAGTTCATTTATGGCCTGTTCAATTTCCTCAAGCTCAATCCTATGACCTCTCAATTTGATTTGATTGTCAATTCTACCAAGGATTTGGATTTCCCCATCGGGTAGGAATTTTGCTTTGTCACCAGTTTTATACATACAGATACCTAATTGCGATTGAAAAGGATCTTTGGAGAATTTTTGACTGGTTAACTCAGATTGGTTAAGGTATCCCTTTGCTACACCTTTACCGGAAATGTAGATTTCTCCTTCCTTTCCTTTTGGTACTGGCTTTTGATTTTCATCAAGCAGATAAATTTTAGTATTCAGTACTTCTCGCCCTATGGTAATGATTGGCTGATTGGCTTCTATTTTTTTAATGGTGGAGAAAACTGTGGTTTCCGTAGGGCCATAGATATTCCAGAGCCCATCGCATAACGGCAATAGTTGACTGGCCAAATCCTTGCTTAAAGCTTCACCACCGCTAATTATTTGAAGGTTTTCTACAGGAGATTTCCAGCCACTTTCCAAAAGCATTTTCCAATGGGTGGGAGTGGCGAACATAATGTCTGCTTTATTCTGGTCCAAATATTGTAAAATTACTCGAGGATCTTTCCTTTCGAATTGATCAAGGATTACAATTTGAGCCCCGTGCACAAAGGGTAATATTAACTCCAGAAGTGCAATGTCAAAAGAAGCAGAGCTGACGGCAAGAAATTTATTTTTGGCCGTGATTCCGGGTTTATGGCTAACGGTTTTAAGGAAATTATACAAATTGCCATGGGTTAGCATTACTCCTTTTGGCTTTCCTGTAGATCCGGAGGTATAAATAATATAAGCCATATCATTGGCTTCATTGTTCGGAGATGGGTTTTCTTTTGAGAAATTATCCTGCTTGGCTTTGAATTCCTCCCACAGAATCGCTATGGACTGTGACTTGAATTTTCCTTTGTATTTGGTATGTGTTATATGTACTTTTGCCGCATCCTTGAGCATATAACTGATTCGCTCATCAGGAAAATCAGTGTCTACCGGCAGGTAGGCAGCACCAACTTTCAATACCGCCATTATGGCTGTAATCATTTCTATGGATCGATCCATTACAATTCCCACTATATCATTCCTTCCGATACGCTGCTGAGATAATAAATCAGCCAATTGATTGGAGGTTTCATTCAGTTCATCATAGGTGCAATATTTATCTTTAGAAATTATTGCAACTTTATCCCTGTATTTTATAGTGGCTGATTCTATCAACTTCTGAACAGGTCTGAATTCATCTTTGAATTCGTCTTCAAATTGCTCAGTCTCTTCTTTTATTTCAACCTCCAAATTTCCGGAAAAGGATTCTAAGGGGGCTAAGGGATTCTGTAGAAGCGTTTCTAATAGATAAAGGTAATTTTCGATTATTTTATCTATTTCTGCGGAGTTAAATAATGATGTTTTGTATTCCATCAAACCTTTAAGACCTGAAGCTCCTTCAGATACAGTAAACAACAGATCAAATTTTGCTCTTTTCTGCTTATTTTGGAGCATTTTGACTTTAAGATCGTCGATTTCCCAGGCCTCATCATTAAAAGTGTTTTGAAGTAAAAACATTACTTGAAAAATAGGGTTATTGCCTAATTTTCTTTCGGGTTGGACAGCTGCTACAATTTTCTCAAAAGGGACCTCTTGATAGTCAAATGCTTCAAGGCAATTGGATTTAACTTCGCATAGAAAGTCAATTAAATTCTTTTCAGGGTTTAATTGGGATCGAATGGGTAGCGTATTTATGAAGTACCCCAGCAACTTATCTGTGTGTTGGTAATTTCGATCTGCAATTACAGTACCAACACAAATGTCAGTATTTCGAGACAATTGGTAGAGTAAGATTTTAAAAGTAGCCATTAAAACCATGTACATAGTTGTATCTGTTTTATGGGCGAGATCTTCTACGGATTTTTGGAGTTGAGTAGGTATTAAGAACGACTGAGTGTCGCCATTTGTAGCATCAAGATCAATAGCACCCTTATAATTAGTTATTTTAAGGGGAGTTAATCCTTTAAGCTTATTCTTCCAATAATCAATTTTATTATCAAATGCAGCACCTTGTAATTGCGCTCTTTGCCAAATCGCATAATCACCGTATTGTAAAGGCAAAGGGTCAAAATCTATAGTGCCAATATTTTTTTGTTGGGTATAAAATGAATGAATTTCTTCCATTATTAAGCCTATAGACCATCCGTCAAAGGCAATGTGATGGAACACTAATAGCAGGGTGTTTTGTGTTGGACCTTTCTGGATTAGGAGTGCACGAAACATGGCATCGTTTGACAAGTCAAATGGTAGCGAGATTTGTCCTTGGATAAATTCCTCAAAAGTTTTATAGTCCCATACTTCCTTTGAGGCATCTTTTAGCATCAAATTCCAGGGCTCAGAACCATTTACTTTTTGGTAAATTTTTTCACCATTGTAATGAAACTGAGTGCGTAATATTTCATGCTTCTTATAGATGGCTTGAAGGGCTTTTTCGAGAGAAGCAACATCCAATTTACCTTCAAGGTTTAACAATAAGGGAATATGATAATGCACCGATCCTTCTAATTTGTCAGTGATCCATATGCTTTCTTGACTATAAGAAAGCGGGTATTCTTTGACATGAGGCACGCTCTTAAATTCTAAATCTGAGCAAGATGCAGCATTACTATCCTCAATAAGTTTAGCAAGTTGATTTATGGTTGGATTAGCGAATATTGTTGAAAATTTTATTACATAATCAAATTCCTCTCTAATCGAGTTTATTAGTCTAATGGCCAGCAAGGAGTTACCTCCTATTTTAAAGAAATTATCATGGGTTGCTATTTGGTCTATGTTTAATAATTTCCTCCAAATAATTAGTAACTTTTGTGCGATGACATTATCGGCATTATGCCAATTGGATTGAATGACCTTTCGACTTTCAATTTGAGAAAGTTTTTTTCGGTCAATTTTACCATTAGGAGTGAATGGCATTTCATCTAAAAATTCCCATTGGACCGGTACCATATACGGGGGTAAATTATCCGATAGATGCGCGGTTAATTTATGTGTCTGTAGGTCTTCAGAATGGGAGGCTGTTTCTTTATTGGTAAGGATGTGTGCTACTAATTTTTGGTTTTCGGAGAAAACTCCGATAACAGAAACGATTGCTTTTTTAACAAAATCCAATGTTTCAAGAAGCGTTTCAATTTCTTCAAGTTCAATTCTATAACCTCTTAATTTTACTTGATTGTCCAACCTTCCTAAATACTCTAAGCTTCCATCGTTGAGTAATCTTGCTTTATCCCCCGTTTTGTACATCCGCATATCCCTACCGCCTTTGGAAAATGGGTCAGAAATAAAACTTGCAGCAGTCATTTCTGGATTGTTAAAATAGCCAATGGCTAGGCTAGCTCCTGAAATACACAATTCTCCCGGAATTCCTACTGGACAAAGATTACCCGAGGCATCTACAATATATACCTTGATATGGGGAATTGGTTTGCCGATGGTTATCGGGGCTTTAGGGGAAGTCAATTTACAAACGGAAGCCCAAACAGTTGCTTCTGTCGGCCCATATTCGTTGTATAAGTCCGCACCTTTATTTGACTCAAAGTGTAGGGCTAATAAAGAGGGCTCCACTCTCTCGCCTCCAAGAATCACTCTCTTAATTTGATTGGTAGGAATTAACCTTTCAGTAAGTAAAAATCTGTAAAATGAAGGAACACACAATATTGAATTCGTAAGACTGAGTAATTTTTTTAATTCTCCGGGGTCTTTAAGTTGTTCAGATTTTCCTAAAACGATTTTGCTCCCTTGAGACAAAGCTCCAAAAATAGTTGCAATGGAGGAGTCAAAAGAAAAAGAGGGCAATAGCAGGATTGAAATTTTATCAGGATAATAGTTAATTCTTGAAAAAGTCGATAAAAACAAACCTTTGTGACTAATTATCACTCCTTTAGGTTTGCCAGTGGTGCCAGACGTGTAAATGAGGTATACAGGCTCATCGGGGTTAATAATTATACCTGGATTTTCAAAACTTTCATTAATTAATCCATTCAGTTCGCTGTCGAGAGTTAGAATAGATAGGTTTGGATAATTTTCTTTGAAAATAGGTGCATTGTCCCTATCCGTTAAAACCCAAGAAGCCTTTATTTCATCGAGAATAAATTTAATTCTATCTCTTGGGAAAGTGGGGTCTAAAGGGATGTATGCAGCACCTGTTTTAATTATGCCTAATAAGCCTACGATCATCTCCGTTGAATTGTCCAGGCAAATTGGGACTAAAGAACATCGGCCTACACCTTTATTCAATAAAAAATTCGCAACTTTATTGGCTCGTTTATCCAATTCTAAATAGGACAACTCATAACCATTAAAACTGATAGCAATGTGTTGCGGAAATAATTTTACTTGCTCCTCTATTAGGTTTAAAATGGTTTTGTCAACAAGTTCCTCCGGCAGTTTAAAATCATTGTTTGCTGCCAATACGAAATTTCTTTCCTTTAAATTGAGTAGGTTTAAATTGTCAACTTTTTCTTTTGGGTTAAGGGTAATGGCCTCGAGCAATGCCATATAATGCCCTGACATTCGGGAAATAGTGGAAGAACGATAAAGGGCTGTTTGGTATTCAATCGATGCTATTAGCTGATCTTGATCTTCTTTTATCTCGAGTGTCAACTCAAAACTTGAAGTTTGATTAGGGACTTTTACTGGTTGGGTATCCACACCATCCAAATTCAGCGCTGGAGAAGCGTTGCTCTGCATCACAAAAAGTACTTGAAAAATAGGATTTCTACCAGTTATTCTAAAGTCATCTGACAGTTTTACTATTTCGGAAAATGGAACATGTCCGTGTTCAAAAGCTTCTAAGGCATTGGTTTTTACATTATTCAATAAATCATCAAAGCTGAAATTTCCATCCACATAGGTTCGGATAGGAAGGGAATTTACAAAGAAGCCAATTAAATCTTCTAGTCCTTCGTATTCTCTTCCTGCCACAGGAATACCGACACTAATATCCTCCTGAGCACTATGCCTTTTAAGTAATGCCTTGAAACCTGCTAGCAATACCATAAAGAGGGTAGCATTTCGTTCTATGGCCAGACTTTTTAATTTTGAAACTATGCCCTTATCAATAATAAATTCATGCCTTGCTCCCGCCGGTGAAAATAATGCTGTTCTTGGGTAGTCAGTTCGGAGTTGGATGGGTATTGTTCCATTAAGCCGCTGCTGCCAATATTTTAGCGAGTCATTGTATAATTTACTTCCTAAAAGATTTCTTTGGTAGATAGAAAAATCGGCATAAGTCAATACCGAGTTTGGATAAAGTTTTTGATTTCCGCTTCTAATTTTATTGTATAAACTAGCTATTTCATTTTTAAACAAAGATGTGGACCACCCATCCCAGGCGATGTGGTGAACTACAATACTAAGAAGGTATTTTTTTGGTTGAATGTGAAACAATGCCACCCGAATCATAAAATCTTCTGACATATTAAAAGGCCGTTCTGTCATGGACTTGAATGGCCAGTCTTTCACTATTTCAGCTTCAGTCTGATTAGAAATGATTTCCTGAATGCTCCAAGATTCAGCATCAAGCAATTTTTGTTCAAGCCCTTTTTCGGATGCTTTGAATACTGTTCTTAAAGGTAAATGCCGATTTATGAATTCATTAAAGGCTAATTTTAGAGATTTAATGTCTAAATCACCTGAAATACCGAAAACCATAGGTAAATGGTATTGTAAGCTTCCCTCTGAATTGTGAATTACCCAAAGTGCTTCCTGGTTAAAGGAAAGTGGGATAAAATTTACTTCTTTAGCAGGTTTTATTTCATGCAAGTTATCATTCGTTTCATCAACCACCCGGCTTAATTCAAATACGGTAGGAGAATTAAAAAAATCCTTTACCATTAGGCGTTTTCCCAGTGATTGCTTTATCCCGGCAATGGTCCGGATAGCAAGCAAGGAATTACCTCCTAGGTCAAAAAAGTTATCGTAAATACCTATATTCTCCCATCCCAAAAATTTTTCCCAAAGGCTAATAAGAAGTTTTTCTGTTTTTGTTTGCGGAGGATTTTTGTTTTTCAGGGTGCTTGTCCAATCTGGTTCAGGCAAGGCTTTTTTATTAATTTTACCATTAATTGTCAAAGGCATTTCTTCCATTTGAATCCAATACTGAGGGATCATATGTGCAGGAAGTTTTGATTTAAGTTTGTGCTTAATATCTTCCTCAAGACTACCTTTTTCAAGTACAAAATAAGCAGCTAAAGAAACCTTTTGCTTATTGGTTTTTGCCACAACGGCAATTTGTTTAATGCTTTCAAACTGGTAGATGGTCGCTTCAATCTCTCCGGGTTCTATACGGTATCCATTTATTTTTACTTGATCATCCACCCGGCCCAGATACAGAAGGTTTCCGTCTTCAGAAGATTTACCTAAATCCCCTGTTCGATACAAAAACCCACCATTCTTTCCTGATATAGAATCTGGAATAAAGCTTTTGGCAGTAATGAGTGGTAGATTGAGATAACCTCTGGCAATGCCTTCTCCACCGATATAGATTTCACCTGCTTCTCCATCATCCACCTTTTCAAGGTTGCTGTTCAAAAGTAGGACGAAGGTATTTGAGAAGGGCTTACCAATTGGAACTTGGCTATAGGTGCGATTTAGGTCTACCTTATAAATACATTTACCGATTGAAGTTTCTGTTGGACCGTAATGGTTGAAAACATCGCCTTTAAAATCACTTTTTCTGAGAATTGAAATGATGGAAACCGGGAAATTTTCACCTCCAAAGATCAGTTTCCTTTTAGGTACCGGGATTAAACCTCCTTCTGTGTGACTTAACCAAAGAGAAGGGACAATTTTTAAACAGTCTATTTTGTGATGCTGAAGGTAAGCTGTGAATTTATCGCTGTCTAAAATTACATGGTCAGGCAAATGGTGGGTAGTGGCTGCTTGAATTATAGCGATATGAATCAGTGAATGGCCTGCATCAAAAACAATGGGAGCTGTGATAGCGAAGGATTTACAATCTTTAAGCTTGGCTCTTTCTATCAAACCAAAACAATGATCCATCAAACCCCTGTGTGGCACCATTACTCCTTTTGGATTGCCTGTGGAGCCGGAAGTATAGATTACATAAGCAAGGTTATCAGGAGTGGGCTTAATCTCTGGGATAAATGATTCAACTGGCTCACTTGATAAAGAGGCGTATTCCAGTAGATCTATTGTGTTAGAGATGTTAAATTTTTTGTTCAATGAATTGTTTACCAGTAACAGGTTTGCACCAATGTCACCAAGGATAAACTGAATTCGTTCTAAAGGGTAGTTAGGATCGATAGGGACATACGCCGCACCTGTTTTTAGAATGCCAAATATCGTTACCATCATAGCTATGGATTTCTCCATGCAAAACGGGACAAGGTCTTCGGTGGAAATGCCTCTTTTAACCAAATAGGATGCTACTTGATTTGATTTTTCATTTAGTTCACGAAACGTAAGGGCATCTTCTTCAAAAACAAAGGCAATATTTTCAGGGTAATATCTTATGACCTCTTCTAACTGGTCTACAATAGTTTTGTCGCATGGATAAATTATTGATGAAACAAAAGAGGAGGTTGAATTTGATAAAATGGAAGAGATAGGTTGATTTATATTTTTGGTTATTTTGGGTTTATTATTGTATACTTTTCCCATTTCCTTGTGGATTGATCATAAAAAAACATGTTTTAAGTAATTGTAGGGTTCAAGTTTTACTCATTGAATGATAATATGATCATTCATACCTCTGTTAAAATACAATGAGGAAATTAATTTTTCCTTTGTTCTTCAACCAGATATGACAACAACATTAATATAAATATTTAAATTTTTCATTAAAAATAAAATTATTTAAATATGAATTTACTTTCTAATTAATTTGTGGAACACATTTTTTTTGGATTAATAATTGTTTAAAGTAAGCATATACGTAGAATTAACAATGTTCAGATCGCTTAAATTTTTTTTAGCTCACAGATGTGTCATACAAAATTTGAAAATTTGTTTCAGTTAAATATTAGGGCTGGCACGTTATATTTTTTATGTTGGAAATTGAGAATAAAAAAATAGGCTAAATATTAAAATTTATTCCTTATCTCTAACATTTTGAATAAATTGCCTGACTTGGTTTAAAGACTATTCGGTGAAGTTAGTTAATCCATTGTTTTTCAAACAGTAAAATGCCATTTGATTAATACTTATTTTAAAAATAACTTCAATAATAGGAGTCTGCGACATTAATGGCTCTAATAGGGCAACTTATTCAGATAAATAACCGGTTTATGAAAACTACTATTCTTTCAACATTTTTTCTTTTTTGCTTGATTGGTCTTGGATGGGCTCAATCTGATGCATCTCCCAATATTGTTTATATTCTTGCGGATGATATGGGAATTGGTGATGCCTCCTGTTACAATGCTGATGGTAAAATTAAAACCATACATCTTGATAAAATGGCAGAAAATGGAATAAAGTTTACAGATGCACATACTAGCTCTTCTGTCTGCACCCCTACACGATATGGAATTCTGACAGGAAGGTACAATTGGAGATCGACGCTTAAGAATGGTGTTTTAGGAGGATACTCTGCACCACTGATCAGCAACGATCGATTTACTGTTGGAAAGCTTTTGCAAAAGGCCGGATACCATACCGGATTTATTGGCAAATGGCATCTTGGATGGGACTGGGCATTTGAACAGGAGTATGAAAACATTGATAATTTGAATACCATTCTGGAGGTGGATTATTCCCAACCAATTAAAAATGGTCCCAACCAGGTAGGCTTTTCTTATGCTTATGGATTCAGCAGCTCGCTGGATATTCCTCCTTATGTATACATTGAAAATGATAAGGTTACCGCTTTACCGGAAAGGATGACTGTAAATGTGGATGACAAGGGATTTTGGAGAAAAGGTCCTACCGGGGCAGATTTTAAGCATGTACAGGTAATGTCCAACTTAACCGAAAAAGCAGTTGACTTTATCGACAAGAATGCAAATGAGGATAAACCTTTTTTCTTATATTTCCCACTTCCGGCACCCCATACGCCCATTTTACCCACTACGGAATTTATGGGTAAAAGCAATACCAATATGTATGGAGACTTTGTCTTGCAAGTAGATGATCTGGTAGGGAAAATTGTTGCTGAACTGGAGAGAAAAGGAATTGTTGACAATACCCTTCTGATTTTTACTTCGGACAATGGCTGTTCACCAAAAGCTAATTTTTCTGAATTGGCCAAAGTTGGCCATGATCCTAGCAATGGCTTTAGGGGACATAAGGCAGATATCTATGAAGGAGGCCACCGCGTACCTTTTATTGTTCAATGGCCGGATAAAATAAAAGGAGGAAGAACAGCTGATCAAGTGATCTGTACCACAGATTTTATGGCCACGGTCGCGGATATTCTCGATGAAAAAATGCCTGAAAATGCCGGGGAAGATAGTTTTAGTTTTCTAAAAGTGTTGAATGGATCCATGGATACCGAAGTAAGACCTTCCATTATTCATCATTCCATTGAAGGAAGATTCGCCATAAGAAAAGACAATTGGAAACTGGTGGCCTGGCCCGGATCAGGCGGTTGGACTGCCCCAAGGTCTGCAAAGGAACTCGCAGGATTACCGGCTATGCAGCTTTTTGACCTTTCCAAGGATCCGGGAGAACAAATCAATTTGATCAATGATTATCCACAGGTAGCCCTAAACTTGAAAAAGGAAATGATAAGCTTAATTAAAGAAGGAAGAAGCACTCCCGGGCCAACACTTGTCAATGATGGACCAAAAGTTTGGGAGCAAGTCAAATGGGCTTATGAAGCTCAATAAAGTAAATTGCCGCATTACCTTTTTGGTGACTTAACTTTTAAGCTAAACAGGTAATTTCCAGATCGATTAATTAAGGGTTTGATTTAGGTGAAATGATTGGTTCTGAAGCGTGTTTTGACAAACCTATGATTGGTACTTTAAATAGCATTTGTAAAACAAGCTTATTGTTTGCCCTGATTGGTCTGGTTTCATTTCCCTTGTATGGTCAAGGGATAAAAGGTTTTGTATCCGGAGAAGATGGTAAACCCTTGGCCTTTGCGACTGTCTTTGCCAGGAACCTGAATGATGGAATTCCGACGAACCAAAACGGCTATTTTGAATGGAATCTTC
>NZ_CAXBOC010000046.1:0-16954 GCF_963976465.1 uncultured Cyclobacterium sp.
CGTTTTTGAGAAAAATCGAGGTACCTACCTAAATCCTGAACTGAATGTACCTAACAACGGGCTTTATGCCCTGGGAGCATCAATAAATGTTGGAAAAGGCTTGTTGATCGATAAGCGCAGAGCAGCGCTAAAACAAGCCAAAATCTACAATAAAGCTACTCAGGAGGAGAGAAGGCAAAGTCTAAACTTGCTCTACTATGATGCGACGGCCGTTTACTGGAAGTGGGCAGGAGCTTTTGCTGATTTGAAGATCAATGAAGAGGGCTTGCGGGTGGCTAAAGAAAGATTTGAAGCTGTGAAAGGAAGTTTTGAACAAGGAGATCTTCCGGCAATTGATACGGTTGAAGCTTATACTCAGGTATTGAATAGAGAGATTAAACTACAAAAGGCAGGCTATACTTATTATTCAGGCTTGCAGGAATTAAACGTTTATCTCTGGGATGCTGATCAAAACTCCATAGATCTTTCGCCTTCAATAGCCCCTGAACCACTCACAGGAAACAATGCGTTCACATTGGATGAAGACTACATCAATCAGGCTTTATTTAACCATCCTGAGTTACGTATACTGGATTATGACTTGGCTTACTTAAATATTGAGCGCAGATACAAAGCCGAGCAGTTAAAGCCAAAAATTAAATTGAAATATAATTTTTTGACAGAAACACTTGGCGGGTTGGAGCAAGTCGGATTTTATGAAAACAATTATAAGTTTGGTATTCAGGTTTCTACCCCTCTATTGCTGAGAAAAGAGAGGGGAGATCTAGGCTTGACTCGGGTGAAAATCAAGGATGTAAATTATAAAAGGGATTTAAAGCTTGAGCAATTGGGGGCAAAGCTTAGAAAAGTTATTAATGAATACAATGTATTGAACCGCCAATTAAATTTTTTATCTCAAAATATTATAGGCTTAGAAACCTTACTAAGGGGGGAAAGGATGAAATTCGATATGGGGGAAAGCTCATTGTTTTTGATTAATGCCCGAGAAAAAAGTTTGTTTGATTCTCAATTGGTCTATAATAGTGTATATGTGGACTTAATCATTGCCTATTCAAAAATTAGAACTGCAGCTGGCCTGGGATTTGAGGGGCTATAATTATGAAGCAATTTTATGTGTTCCGAGGACTGACATGGCCGTTTAGATACCTGTTTTCTTTATTAAAAAGAAAATTGGGTAAACTTGATGTATTGCGAATTGAAGTTTTTGTGGTGTTAGGAAATGATACACACCTATTTGTTAAAGGCCGTGTGGTTGAAGCCTATAAACAAAGTAGACCTTCTGGCAAGCAAAACGTTTTTCATAATATCCTAGCCACATTAAGAAGGTATGCAGGGAGTAGTGTACCAGAGGCAAAAGTAAAGCTAAGTTTGGGAAAGCTGAATACGATTCTAATTACAGATGAGGAAGGAGTTTTTGAGCGGTACCATGAATTTGAAAATGAAGAAGAAAAAGTGGCGCATGATATTGAACTTTCCTTAATTGAAGAGGATGGGTTGAAAGCTGAAAAGAAGTTTATAGTAAAAAGTGTGCTTAGATTTCATAAAACTTTTCCTCGGGCATTAATTTCAGATATAGATGATACAATCATTATTTCGAAAGCTACAAATATTCAGGAAAAATTTTGGCTTTCGGTTTCCAAGAATGCTTACACCAGACGGCCATTTCCCGGAGTAAGTGAATTCTATCGTTTGCTTTCTTCCAATGGTGTTTACCCTGTGTTTTATGTTTCCAGTAGCGACTGGAATCTTTTTGACTTAATCAAAGATTTTATGAACTACAGAAACATTCCCAAAGGCCCAATATTATTGAAAGATCATCATATGAGTTTGAGAAATATTTGGAAATCCGGTGGAGGCAGCCATGATCACAAAGTAGATAAAATATCATTTTTGATGAACTTTTACCCCAAACTAAACTTTGTTCTTATTGGCGATAGTGGTCAACATGACCCAGAAATTTATGCCGAAATTATCAATAAGTATCCGGAAAGAGTGGAGGCTGTATACATTAGGCAAGTAGGAGAAGTTGATGAAATTAGAGAAAAAGAATTAAATGCCTTACTGCCAGCGAATAGAATAGCATGGGTCAAAAATTCAACTGAAGCCATTGAGCATGCAAAGATTTACCTGGACTTATAGCACTGTAAAGGTAAGATATAAAGCCTTATCGAGGGGTTAAGCAAAAAATAAGCTAAGGAATAAAGAAGGATCAATTTGAAAAATATTGCTAATTGTAAGTGTTCTGCTGAAACTAAAAACTACAATAAAGATTTTAACTTTTCGTGAGTTAGCGGTTTTTCTATAAATCCACTTACAAAAGGGAATTCTCTGGATCGTTGCCTATCCTGAAAGTCTATGGAGCTTGAAAGCATGATGATACGATCTTCTCTTCTACTTTCAAGGTCCAAATATTGACCTAAAAAATCCCAACCATTCATAACGGGCATATTAATGTCAACAAGAATCAATAACCTTTTTTCCAATTGTGGATCCCTGAGGTATTCAAGTGCCCTTTCAGCCTCTAAAAATTCAATGGTTTTGGGGGATAGATTTAATTTGTTGATTAACCGTTTATTGCTCAGATTATTAATGGGGTCATCATCAATTAAAACAATTAAATCGAATGGATACATTGATATATGAATAAAAACTTTTCTCTCTCTCGTTCTCTTACACCGGAAATTTAACACTATAATTTCACTATTAAAATAAAGTGTGAAATTTTTGACCTCAAAGTACCGTTAAAATTCAAAAATTGATTTAATAAACAACTGATTTCCTATTCCTTAAATTTTTTATAAATTTTTAGTTTTATTTTTAATCTTTATAGCCTTGATTAGAAAAGGTGGTATTCTGATCCTCTTTTAGGTTTTTCTGTATATTCTATAAAATTCAAAACCAGGCCATGCAGAATAAAAAGTTCAAACAATAGGGCTAAAAAACATATAAAAAAGGGAAGCACATCTGTGCTTCCCTTTAATAATTTTCAAGAAAATGGGATTACATCATTCCACCCATTCCTCCGCCTCCTCCCATTGGAGGAGCTGCCGGAGCTTCTTCTTTAATATCTGCTACTACACATTCTGTGGTCAATAACAATGCTGCAATAGAAGCGGCATTTTCTAAAGCAAGACGTGTTACTTTAGTAGGGTCTATGACACCTGCTTTTAATAAGTCTTCGTAGCTATCGGTTCTTGCATTGTAACCGAAATCTCCTTTAGAATCTTTGATTTTATTGATAACTACAGAACCTTCTCCACCTGAATTAGAAACAATTGTTCTCAATGGAGATTCAACAGCCTGCTTGATAATGTTGATTCCAGTATCTTCGTCTTCATTAAGACCTTTAAGTTTTTCAAGGGCTACAGAAGCTCTGATGAGCGCTACACCACCCCCAACAACTACACCTTCTTGTACAGCAGCTCTAGTAGCGTGTAAGGCATCATCTACTCTGTCTTTTTTCTCTTTCATCTCCACTTCAGTGGCCGCCCCAATATATAGGATAGCAACTCCACCGGATAGCTTAGCTAACCTTTCTTGAAGTTTTTCGCGGTCATAATCAGAAGTAGTTTTTTCAATTTGAGATTTAATCTCATTGATTCTAGCTTCAATTGCTGCCTTTTCACCTGCACCATTAACAACAGTAGTGTTGTCTTTGTCGATGTTTACTTTCTCAGCAGTACCTAGGTAATCAATGGTTACATTCTCTAGTTTATAGCCTCTTTCTTCAGATATTACTGTACCACCGGTAAGGGTAGCAATATCTTCCAACATTGCTTTTCTTCTATCACCGAATCCTGGAGCTTTTACAGCAGCCACTTTAAGTGCACCTCTGATTTTGTTTACTACCAAGGTAGCCAAAGCTTCACCATCTACATCTTCAGCAATGATCAACAATGGCCTTCCTGACTGAGCAACAGGCTCCAATACAGGTAGCAATTCCTTCATTGCAGAAATTTTCTTGTCGTAAATAAGGATATATGGGTTTTCCAATTCAGCCTCCATTTTCTCAGTATTGGTGGTGAAATATGGAGAAAGGTATCCTCTGTCAAATTGCATACCTTCAACAGTTCTTACTTCTGTCTCAGTACCTTTGGCTTCTTCTACAGTGATCACACCATCCTTACCAACTTTTTCCATGGCATCTGCAATCATTTCACCGATTTCAGAGTCATTGTTGGCAGAAATAGTACCTACCTGAGCAATTTCTTTTGAAGTAGAGATTTCTTTAGAGGCAGCTCTTAATTCAGAAACGATTGCTTCTACAGCTTTATCAATACCCCTTTTAAGGTCCATTGGGTTAGCACCCGCAGCTACGTTTTTGATACCTACAGAGAAAATAGACTGTGTCAATACAGTGGCAGTAGTGGTACCGTCACCCGCATCATCAGCTGTTTTAGAAGCTACTTCTTTTACCAATTGAGCTCCCATGTTTTCAATAGCATCTTCCAGCTCAATTTCTTTAGCTACAGTTACACCATCTTTAGTAATGCTTGGTGCACCAAATTTCTTGTCCAAAATTACATTTCTGCCTTTTGGTCCGAGTGTTACTTTAACTGCATCAGCAAGAGCGTCAACTCCTTTTTTTAGACGATCCCTTGCGTCGGTATTGAAAAATAATTCCTTAGCCATTTTTAAATTTTTTTTTAATTTAAATTAATTAAACTTGATTATTAGACCTGTAATTAAAGGATAGCGAAGATGTCCGCTTCTCTCATGATCAAATAATCAGCACCTTCTACAGATAGCTCAGTGCCGGCGTACTTACCATACAAAACAGTGTCGCCAACTTTTACAGTTAATGGCTCATCTTTTTTGCCATTACCTATGGCTACAACTGTACCTTTTTGTGGTTTTTCTTTGGCAGTATCAGGGATATAAAGGCCTGAAGCCGTTTTTTCTTCTGCGGCAGCGGGTTCTACCAAAACCCTATCTGCTAGAGGTTGGATGTTAACTTTAGACATGTGATTTAGTTATTTTTAAAGTTTGATTTCTATAATACAAAAACCTTATTTACACTTTCTGTGCCAATCATGTTTTTTAATTTATTACTGACATAAAGTCTTGATTAAGCTTCAATAATGTCAGGCCGGTCCTTTTTTGAATTTTGCATTCCTGTCAGTTTTGCTGATGATAATTGCGATTCCTGACATATTTACGTATTTTATCTATGAAAATTTAATGAGCTAAAATATGAGAAACTTATCAGACAACTGGATAGCTGAAGGCTTGATTGATTTTGAGTACAAAAAATATTTGCTTTTGGCTTATCTCAAAGAAGTTGAACATGAATTTAAGTCAGTAAAACTTTACCCTCCTCTCACAGAGTTGATTTCTCATTACCATAAACTTAAACATTTTGATACGAACAAAAACCATATCAATTCAAAATTTCCTAAAGAAATTCAATCCTTTGATCTGAAAAAAGTATCCATAAACTATAAGAGTAAAACCGAAGATGATGAAACCATGAAAGAGTTGGTAAGTATAATTAGCTATGCCCTGCCTCAAATAAAAAAGCATATCGAAGAGGGGAAAAGTATTTATGATTTTATTGAAAATCAGTTGGAGATAGAACCTGTAGGGCTATCTGCTCTTTATCAGAAAGAAGGTTATGCACTGGTCTCTAATGGTTACTCTAAAGAGATTTTGGTCTACCGATATAAAATTGATTTGTTTCAAAACAACTTGGACAAATACAGAGGTATTGCTCTCAAGTTTATCGCTTCCATTAAAAAAAGCATCACAAAAACCTGCCATCAAATCAAACTGGATTTGATCAAAAATTTCAAAGACTTGCCAAATCCATCCACTTGGCGTATTGTGTCAAAGAATGCTATTCCTCTAGAGCAAAGTTTACTGCCTATAAGCAAGCGCTTGCTCCTTAAGCATGTTGAAATTGAATAAAAAAAGGGAAGACTAGTCTTCCCTTTTTTTATTCAAAGCAATGATTTATTCTTTTAGTCTTCCTTTTTCAATAGTGAATTCTCATTTGAGACCAATATTGGTGTAGGGCTGCTTTTTGCGGCGCTTTTAGCTTCTGCTTTTTCTTTGAAGCCCTCTTTTTCTGCTTGTTCCCTCAACTCTCTGTTTTTTATCACCTCATCACCAGGTTTACCAAACAAGATCTGGTAGACTTCCTTAGAGTCCTTTGCCTTACGGATGTCTTTCACTATGTCCACCCATTCATGAAATACCAAATAAACAGGATTGTATGAAGTAACTGGTTTGGTGATTCCATAAGTAGGTCTTTCTTTCTCCTCCATAAAAGTTCCGAAAATTCTGTCCCATATGATAAAAGTGGAGCCATAATTTTTATCTAAATAATGCTCATCACTTCCGTGGTGAACCCTATGGTGGGAAGGTGTTACAAAGAAGTATTCAATTGGTTTAGGAAGCTTTTTGATATACTCAGTATGAATCCAGAATTGATACAAAACAGCCACTTGATGACAGATGAAGAAAACGAATGGATTGAAACCCATCAGCATTACAGGTACAAAGAAAATAATTTTAATATGTTGTGTCCAACCTAAACGGAAGGATACAGAGAAATTATATTTTGCAGAATTATGGTGTGTAATGTGTGTAGCCCACCAGAAACGTTGCTCATGAGTGACCCTGTGCGCCCAATACCTCGCCAAGTCTATGGCAAAGAAACAAAAGATAAAAGACCACCAAGTGGCAGGGATTTTCCATGGTACAATATTCCAACAGAACAAAGCAACCCCAAAGGTGAAGGCTTTGATCAATGCACTAATTCCTACATTCACCAGTCCAATAGTGGAGGCTGCCAAGAAATCTTTTTTATCGTATGTGTCCTTTTTTTGATATAAGCTGATGCCCCATTCTATAAAAACCAATAAAAACATCACAGGAGCGGCCCATAAAATGACATTAGGCCATTTATCAGCGCCTAAATCTTCCAGACTTAAATGATTTTCAAACATAAATATAAACTTTGAGTTGTTTTTTTAGGATTTTAAAATGTCAATTTAATCATATTCCCGCTCATCTTCAATTTTTGCATCCTTAAATAATATTAAAATTTTAAATAAAAAAGGCCTGTTGATTTCAACAGGCCTTAGAATTTCGGTAAGCGGAATAACTTATTCTTCAGTATCGGGGCTTGTTTCTTCTGAAGCATCTTCTTCATTTCCTTCAGCAGGCAAAATGGACTGGTCGTCAAAAGACGGAGTAAGAATTTGCTTTTGGGCATTCTCTACATTTGGAGAAGAAAACCCTGATGAGCTACTGCTCTCATGAAAGGCCGAAGAACCCAATGATAAGGCCAATATTGCAATGGCTAAAACCCATGTAGCTTTTTCTAAAATATTCCCTGTTTTGGTGACACCCATAATTTGTGAGGCACTTCCACCAAAAGCTGCTCCGGCACCTCCCTTAGAATTTTGACCTAAAATGACCAAAATCAATAAAACGGCCAAAACGATGATGATACTTATGATTACTGTAAACATGCTAGTTATATTATATTATTCTCTTAACTTCTCAATTTGGTCTGCAAAGTAAGCCCTTTTCTTTGGAAAGTTCAATATTAATTTTTGATATATTTCCACAGCTTCATTTTTTTTATTTTGCTTGACCAATAATTTGGCATAGGACTCTGAAAGCATTCTGTGATTTAAATGAGTACTTTGTTCAGACAAGTCTGGCAATGCTACAGACTCATCCAATTTATCTTTGCTTAGCCGAATAGGTTTCTCCTTGAAATCATCAATTAATTTTTGCTGGGCCTTTTTGTTTTTCTTGGCTGAAGGTTTCTTTGTTTTTTTCTTGCTTTCAGTGACGGGATCTTTTTTATCAGCTTTTTTTTCTAGGTCCTCCTCCTTTTTTTTTACATGCGATTGGTTTTGCTCATTGGATGGTGGAGCTGTTTTTTTTATTTTTTTTAAATTTTCCTCCAAGCGCCTCAATATTTCATCCCTTTTTGGTCTGGAAGTATTGTCCGTAACAGTTTCTTGTTTTTGTGTAGTTGTTTTATCGGGTATGGGCGGAGCAAGGGTTGATACTATTTCCTTTGTTTCATCCCTGTTAGCAAGTGCTTCCGGAGGCGTAATGGGTTCGTTTTGGACAATTGGAGAGGAGCCCGTTAGGAGGCTTTTTAATCTTTTCCTATCCGGACTAACCACTGCGGCCCAGTGAAGTAGGGTTTTAGAGGCTCCTGAAGCCTTGTCCCATTCGTATTTAGCTGCAATTATTTTTGGCGCCAAAAAGTAGGGGTACTTCTCTTGAAGTTTCAATGCATTTTTTAAATCTGCATTTTCAAGGTCATTGGCCTTACTTACTAAGTCTAAAAATCCCTGAGCGTTCACGACGTTTCTTTTTAAGTGTAGATGTTAAATTTAACAAATTTTACCAATTGGCCACAGTGGAAGTGAAAATATCCTGTATGATACCCTCAAAAATAGTTTCCACCAATTCCGATTCTACCTCGAGGAGTGTAGTGTTGCTTGGGTTGTAGTCTTGGAAATAAGAAAAGGTTTTTTTCGTATTTTCTTCTTCGTTTTTAGTATTGATGAATTCTACTTCCACCCTAATGGTAACCCGCATCTGACCGGCCCTATCAGGCTGATTGGCATTGGTGCTGGAAACTGTGGCTTGTGGGCTAATGGTATATCCGGTAATAGCCCCTGAAAATTGTAGGTCACCACTGTTTTGAATCAATTCCAGTTGTGTATTTCTTTGGAAATAATCCTTCAGGTCTTCCGTAAACAATTGCCCCATGTTCGCAGGCCCTCCTCCTGAATCATTAAAGAAATTTGCGACAGAGAAAGTATTCGTCACATTGTAATCCAGCGTGGTACCCGTAAAACTGTACTCAACTTTGCAGGCTGAAAATAAGACCGTAAAACTAAAAAAGTATAAGCAGATTTTATTGAATGTCATATTGTTTGATCTTCCGATAAAGTGTCCTTTCAGAGATTCCCAAATCCATCGCTGCATATTTTCTTTTGTTATGGTGTTTTTTTAGAGCTTTGGTAATCAATTCTTTTTCTTTTTTCTCTAAAGAAAGTGAATGGTCGTCCTCCTCATGTATGATGTCTTCAATGATGTCCTCTTGGTAGTTTTTTCTGCCAATTTCTGCTTCGTCTTTTATTTCTTTTTTCGCTCCTAAAGTCTCCAAAACTAGCGGAAGATTCTTAGATGGTTTGTTGCTCTCTTCGTACTGGTTTGAGGATTCCATGTCATCAAAAAGATTTTGATGCTTTTTCATGATGTTTTGATCCAAGCCCCCGGAATGATAGGATTCTAAAATTAATTTTTTTAAATCCGTCATGTCTTTTTTCATGTCAAAAAGAACCTTGTACAAAATCTCACGCTCAGAAAAATCAGAAAAAGCTTCTTTTTGATCATTATTCCCCTGAATGGAGGCAGGCAAGCTGCTTTTTTCCTTGGGTAGATACTTGATTAATGTTTCTGCATCAACTTCTCTTTCCTGTTCCAATAACGAAATTTGCTCTGCTAAATTTTTCAGTTGTCGGATATTTCCCGGAAAAGGGAAGGTTAATAATATATCCCTGGCATCCTGGGTAAGGGTGATGGGCCTTACCAAATACTTTTCAGAAAAATCTGTAGAAAACTTCCTAAACAATAATGCAATATCATCTCCTCTTTGCCTCAAAGGGGGAACAAAAATTGGGACAGTGTTTAAGCGGTAATACAAGTCTTCCCTAAATTTCCCTTTTTCTACAGCATTTATGAGGTTGACATTCGTGGCTGCAATAACGCGGACATCTGTCTTTAAAACTTTGGATGAACCGACTTTAATAAACTCCCCGTTTTCCAAAACACGCAATAGACGGGCTTGAGTTCCAAGAGGCATTTCACCGATTTCATCTAAAAATATGGAACCCCCGTCAGTGACCTCAAAATAGCCTTTCCTGGCCTCGTGAGCACCGGTAAAGGAGCCTTTTTCATGCCCGAATAATTCGGAATCAATTGTTCCTTCAGGTATGGCCCCACAGTTAATAGCTATAAATTTCCCATGTTTTCGTTTGCTCAGTGCATGAATGATTTTAGAAAAAGATTCCTTACCACTACCACTTTCTCCGGTGACCAATACAGTCATTTCCGTAGGCGCAGCTTGCATGGCTACCTGAATGGCATGATTTAATAATGGACTATTTCCAATTATCCCAAACCTTTGTTTGATACTCAATATTTCCGAAGCACTGATAGAGATCATGGTTTTGCTATTTATCAATTGATTATTTCTCCAAATAAGGTTGCTGAGGTGCAGTCGGTGATTTTAACCTTGACATAATCACCAATCTTCAAATCTCCTTTTGGAATAATCACTACTTTGTTCGCTGAATTTTTTGCCTTTAGCTGTTCGGTAGACCTTTTGGAAACTCCTTCTACCAGGACTTCTTGTACTTGGCCTATTTCCCTTTTATGCCTGATCATAGATAAAATGCTTTGTTTATCTATGATTTCTTGCAACCTGCGTTTTTTTACTGCCAAAGGAATATCATCCGGGTATTTCTTTGCAGCCAAGGTACCGGGTCGCTCTGAATAATAGAACATATAAGAGAAATCATACTGAACGATGTCCATTATGCTTAGGGTGTCTTGGTGTTCTTCCTCTGTCTCTGAACAAAAACCTGCAATCATGTCGGAAGATATGCCACAATCCTCACCAAGAATTTCACGAATCTTTTGAACCCTGTTGAGGTACCAGTCTCGGTCATAGGTCCTATTCATCAAATCCAGCACCCTGCTATTGCCACTTTGCACAGGTAAATGAATGTATTTACAAATATTGTCGTAACGTTTCATGGTATACAAGACCTCATCCGTGATGTCTTTGGGATGAGAAGTAGAAAACCGAACCCTGAGTTTTGTGTTAACCTTGGCGACCATTTCCAGCAAGTCAGAAAAATGTACAACCTCAGTGATTTCGGACGCTTTTTTATTGAGCCTCGCTTTATTGTTCTCTTGAGGAGACCATTTGTAACTGTCCACATTTTGCCCCAGAAGGGTCACCTCTTTGTACCCTTTGTCAAATAATTCTTGAGCTTCTTTTGTAATGGAATAAGGGTCGCGACTCCTTTCCCTACCACGGGTAAATGGAACCACACAAAAGGAACACATATTGTCACAGCCCCTCATGATAGAAATAAATGCACTTACACCATTTGAATTAAGGCGAACAGGTGAGATGTCAGCGTATGTTTCTTCTCTGGATAAAAATGTATTGATGCCTTTTTGCCCTTCTTCGACCTGCCCAACAAGATTAGGTAAATCACGATAGGCATCCGGTCCTACCACCATATCCACCAGCTTTTCTTCTTCTAGCAGTTTTTCTTTTAGGCGCTCTGCCATGCATCCCAATACTCCTATTTTTAATTCCGGATTGGCACTTTTGATTTGGTTAAACTGACTTAGCCTTTTGCGTACGGTCTGTTCTGCCTTGTCCCTTATAGAACAGGTGTTTAGGAAAATGACATCCGCATTTTTATAATCTGAAGTTGTATCAAATCCGGTTTCTTTCATGATAGAGGCCACAATCTCACTATCCGAAAAATTCATTTGACAACCATAGCTTTCGATATACAACCGCCTCGACTTCCCGGTATTTTCGTCAGCCGTTACCTTAAAATCACAGGTTTTTGCCTCCTCCCCACTGATGATATCGATATCTTTAATAATATTTTCCATTGACTAACTATAATTTCAGATCGCAAATTTAATAAAATACCGACATATTGACAGTAGTTCACTTTATTATTCTGACATTACTTTACTAAAAGCCGGATTTGTATTAAGAATTTGAGCACAATAAAATTTTTATAGACTTCCTTTTAGTGTTAAGCCCTGCTGATTAAGAGGTTATGTACCAACATAGATAAAAACTATTATTATATAGAAATAATCAATTTTCACTATGGGTATATTCTTCCTACTTTTATTCAAGCGAATCAATAACATAAACCATTATTAAAAGTTTAGTATCATGGAAGAAGAAAACAAGCATAACAAACTAACGACAGCTTCGGGTAGAATATATGTCGAAAATGAAAATTCAAAAACAGTTGGTCCAAGAGGCCCGGTGCTTTTGGAAGATTATATACTTCATGAGAAGATGGCTCACTTTAATAGAGAGCGAATTCCTGAAAGAGTAGTTCATGCCAAAGGATCAGGTGCATTTGGAACCTTTACGGTGACAGATGATATATCAGCCTATACCAAAGCGAAAGTCTTTAATAAATTAGGTAAAAAGACCAAAGTCTTCCTTAGATTTTCTACAGTGGGTGGGGAAAAAGGATCTCCGGATACCGAAAGAGATCCTAGAGGCTTTGCTGTTAAATTCTATACAGAAGATGGCAATTGGGATCTTGTGGGAAACAATACTCCGGTGTTTTTTATTAAAGACCCCAAAAAGTTTTCAGATTTTATCCATACCCAAAAGAGAGACCCCTATACCAATTGTAAATCGCCAACCATGATGTGGGATTATTGGTCACTGACTCCTGAGTCCTTGCACCAGGTTTTAATTTTAATGAGTGATAGAGGAACGCCCGTAGGTTATAGGCATATGAATGGTTATGGTTCTCATACCTTTTCCATGATCAATGCAAAAAATGAAAAAACCTATGTAAAGTATCATTTTAAAACTGCCCAGGGAATCAAGAACTTTACAGATGAAGAAGCTGCTCAGATGAAAGCCAAGGATTTGGATTTCTCTCAAAGAGACCTTTTGGAATCCATTGATAAAGGAGATTTTCCAAGGTGGAACATGAAGATTCAAGTCATGACACCTGAACAAGCTAGAAAGGTTGATTTTAATCCTTTTGATGTGACCAAGGTTTGGCCTCATTCGGAATTTCCGTTAATTGATGTAGGTGTATTGGAGTTGAATCAAAACCCTGACAACTACTTTCAAGATGTAGAGCAATCTGCTTTTGCCCCTGCCCACCTGATAGATGGCCTGGGTTACAGTCCTGATAAGATGCTTCAGGGAAGATTACTTTCTTACCCGGATGCACATAGGTACAGATTAGGGGGCAATTATGAACAAATTCCTGTAAATAGATGCCCTTATGCGGTAAATAACTACCAACGAGATGGAATGATGAGTGTGAATGGCAATGGAGGAAGAAAGCCCAATTATTGGCCAAATAGTTTTGATGAAGTTGAGGTGGACAAAACTTATCAGGAACCTTCTGAACAACTTGAGGACAATATTGTTGATTGGTACGACAGGAATAGCAAATTAGGAGGGAACGATCATTATTCCCAACCTAGGGCTTTGTTTAGGGATGTCATGAGTAAGGAAGAGCAAGACAATACCATAAAAAACACCATAGGGGCGATGAGGGGGATCTCGGGACCCAAAAGGGATCAAATTATAAACCGACAGCTATGCCACTGGTTCAGAATGGATGAGGAATTTGGAGCACGAGTAGCTAAAGGCCTTGGTGTAGATTTAAATGCTGTGATGGCTCCATCTTCGGGCGCACATTAAAGATTTGGTATAATAATTGATATTTGTATACCCGGTGAACGGAATATTGATTTTTAATTCAGGAGTGGATCGTTCGTCCACTCCTTTTTTTAGTTAAACACATTACTTTGGCACATAACTTAGGTAAAAAGATTTTTAAAATTGGAGGATGGATTCTGCTCGGCCTAGGTCTGTTGGTGCTTGTTATTCTTTTATTTATCCGTAGTCCTTTTGGGCAAGATATTATCGTAAGCAAGGCCACCCAATACCTTGCTGAAAAAACCAACAGCAAAGTTAATATTGATAAATTGTACCTGACATTTCGTGGTAATCTTTATTTGGAAGGGCTGTATTTGGAACAACCCAATGGAGATACCCTTGTATACAGTAATAAACTTGAAACAGGACTCGAATTAGTGCCCTACCTTTCAAGCAATAAAATCAATGTGTCAAGACTAGAATGGAAAGGACTCAAGGCCAATATAAAAAGAGATAGCACAGGGTCCTTCAATTTTGATTACCTGATGGAGGCTTTTGTAAGCCAGGGAAGTAATACTGATACCACAACTGCTGATACCATGTCTTCGAACGAAAGCAGTTACCCTGATATTAATATAGGACCGGTCAATTTAGAAGATTGGGACCTGCAATTTACTGATAAGCTAATGGGCCTATCAGGATCGCTTAATCTCGGTAAACTTTCCGTAGCGATCAATGGAATGGACTTGAATAAAATGGAATTTCACGTAACTGAAATTTTATGGGAAAATTCAGCCCTTTCTTATCAACAATTCAAGCCTTTGCCGGCTAGTGAAGATTCTTCCGAGAGTGATATGCCAATGCCATTGTTGGTATTGGACAAACTTTCCTTAAAAAATATTAATGCCGACTATCATTCTTTGCCCGATGGAATGAAAGTTCAGGCCAATCTTGGAGACTTTTTACTTGAAATGCCGGAAGCCAATCTTGATAAGCAAAAGGTATTAATAAAGCGCTTGTCTCTTTATGATTCACGGATTGATTACCAAAGTGAAACAATAGTTGAGGAGGAAAAAAAGACCGTTGACAAGGAGGATTCCGTAGCGCCATTTGCATGGCCGGAATGGGAGGTGGAGCTTTCCTCTATAGACCTTTCCAATAATCAAATAAATTATGGGGTAAATGGTGTTCAGGGTCAAGCCGGTGAATTTAATCCGGAGGATGTTGGTGTGAGTGATTTTATCCTACAGGCCAATAACCTCTACTATAAGCCTAAAAAAGCCGGTTTTTCTTTAGATAAGTTTGGCTTTACCGAACGTTCGGGTTTCAAACTTGAAAACTTTCAGGCCCGGTTGTTCTTAAATGATTCTTCTTTGCAAGTAAACGAGTTATCTGTAAATACAGGGCATAGTGGTTTGGAGGGTGATTTTAACCTGGAATACCCTAGTCTTGTAGCAGTTATGGATGAACCTGAAAAGGCATCCATGGCATTGGCCATCCAAAATGTAAACCTGGGAGTGGAGGATGCTTATTACTTTGCACCTTCCCTGGGGAATAATCCCTACCTCAAGACTTTTGAAAGGAAAAGCTTTCAGGCTTCCTTGCTTGCCTCAGGAAATAGGAACAAGGTTCTCCTGAAAGAGATTGCCGCCAAATGGGGGAGAAATACAAGCATGGACATCTCCGGAACACTTTCCAATCCCTTGGATACCGATCGGCTTGCATGGGATTTGGATAAGTTCAGCTTTGTTTCCACGGCAGCAGATTTGAACCTCTTTACACCGGAAGATAGTTTGGGTATCAAGTATCCTCAAAACTTGGATCTTTCAGTATCTTCAGCAGGATCGCTTGATGATTTTAATTTAGAAGCTAAACTGAAAGCCTACAATGCTTCAGTAGCATTGGCTGCAGAACTGTCTACAGAACAAGGGGCCTATAATTTTGACTTAAATTCTACCATTTCGGCTGTGCCCTTAGGTAAAGTAATGGGAGATACCCTTACTTATGGACCACTGGATATGGAACTGGCGGCCCAGGGAAAGGTTGGATCACTTGACAGTCTAGATCTTAGTTTAGATAGCAAGCTGATTAATTTGGTGTATAATGGGCACAATTATAAAGGTTTAAAATTGAGCAGTGAAATTGTAGATGGGGAAGGCCAAATCAAAGTGAACCATAAAGATGAGATGCTGGATATGGATTTATTAGCCAATGTGTCTTTAACACCTTCCAATTATAAGGTGGATATGGATTTGGAACTCAAAGGGGCGGACTTGTATGGGCTTAATTTTAGTGCTAAAAAATTAAGAACCCAATTTTCTTTAAACGCAGCTTTTGAGGGCAAGCCGGAAAACTTTGATCTTGAATCAAAATTGACAGATGGAACCGTTGTATTAGACGATCAGGCCTACCCTATGGGAGGAATGGATCTTGCACTACGGGTTTTACCTGATTCAACGGACTTTAGTATTCAGAGTAATTTATTAAATGGATTCTTGCAGTCCAATGTAAGCCCGGGAGAAACATACGAAGGCCTATCCCGACATTTCAACGGATATTTTCTTGACAGCGCCTCTCTTTCTACTGAGCAAGTTTCAAGGCCTGTTAACGTGGACATGGACTTTACCATACCTTCTACATTGCTTTTGCAGCGAGTGATTTTACCGGGCTTAGAAGGGATGGACGAAGGGTCAATTGAAATGAAATTCAATGAAAAGAAAGCCAAATTAAATGGGCGGATTAACTTTCCTTATCTTTCTTATTCAGGAGCAGTATTGGATAGCTTGGATTTAAATGTGCTAAGTGACTCGTCTAACTTTGAATTTGATTTTGGAGTCATGGCCTTGTCTTTTGGGAGGTTGGCAATAGGGCCGACTTATTTTTCCGGTGAAGTATTGGAAAATCAATTGTATGTTAATTTTAATGCTTTGGATGAAGAGGAAGTATTGGCAAATATTGATTTTGATCTGGGATTTGGAGAGGATTCCATGCGATTGCACATCAATCCTGAAGGCCTGATTTTTAATAAATTGAAATGGGAGGTAGCAGAAAACAATGCTTTTACGTTGGCTGATAATAAGGTGTTTTTTGAAGCTTTTGAGTTTTCAAGAGAAAAGCAACTTGTGTCTTTCGGGAATGAACCGGGAGAGAATTCATTTGATCTTACCTTCAATGATTTCAGGTTAAGAACTTTCACCAGTTTATTAAACCCTGATGAAATTTTAGCTGCAGGGTTGGTCAACGGTGCCATTAAAATAGAAAACCCCTTTGGAGCCACCGGTTTACAAGCCGACTTAACCGTGCAAGATATGGCCTTGCTCAAAGTACCTCTCGGTAACTTGACTTTAAAAGCTTCGGGCAATGATCAAAAAAATTATGATTTTGACCTGATGATCAAAGATCAAGGCGTGGACCTGGATCTCACAGGTGGTTTTGTAGCGGATCCCCTAGGGGCCAAGCTCAATTTGGCGCTGGACTTGAATAAATTTGACTTGGACATATTGGATG